>JBIIMU010000120.1:0-7177 GCA_044337845.1 Pirellulales bacterium
GCCCGACGGCTCGCGGGCCGCTGCCGCCGCCGGCTCTTCCGCCGTGGTCAGCACGCTCTGGGTGCCGTCGTCGGAGGGACCCGCAGGCGAGGTCGGCTGGGGTGACGCCGTGACGACCGGGGCGGCCGGTCGTGGCGGCGCGGCGACGATCGCCCGCGCCGGCTCGGCGGGCCTGGCCACCGGCGGGCCGACGAACGGCGGTGCCGGCATGACCCGGGACGGCTGGATCACCGGAGCGCCGAAGACGACCGGCGCCGGGGGGGCCAGCGGCACACCCGCGCGGGCCATGCGGCGGACCGTGGCCGGCCGGGGGGGCGGAGGCACCGGGACCAGCGGTGCGATCTCGGCGACCCGGGCCTCGGCCCGAGCGGCCCGCGCCTCGGCGATCGACTGCCGCGCGTAGGCCCGCTCGGCGATCCGGGCGGCCGCGCGTTCTGACCGCGGCGTGACGGCCCACACCGTACCTGTGGAGACCGACAGGATGGCGGCCGTCGCCAGGAGCACGGCACCGTGACCGAGGGGCTTCATGGGAGGGGTTCTCGGGGGGAGGGCGGGAAGGGATCGACGGTCCAACTCGGATTGTCCGACCGGAAGCATTGTGCCTAGAGTGGGGGCCGAACCGCAACCGTTCGGGACGTCGATGAACTCGTACAACCTTACCCATCTTCGCCAGTTAGAGGCCGAGAGCATCCACATCATTCGTGAGGTGGCGGCCGAGTTCGAAAACCCGGTGATGCTCTATTCCATCGGGAAGGACTCGGCGGTG
Source organism: Pirellulales bacterium (assembly GCA_044337845.1). GTDB lineage: Bacteria > Planctomycetota > Planctomycetia > Pirellulales > UBA1268 > QWPN01. Next base: position 767 of record JBIIMU010000120.1, read on the forward strand.
ATGGTCCGCCTGGCCGAGAAGGCCTTTTTCCCGGCGAAGCCTCCCTTCCCGTTGATGCACATCGACACGACGTGGAAGTTCCGGGACATGTACCGGCTCCGCGACGACTACGTCGCCAAGGAGCTGGGCTTCAAGCTGCTGGTGCACGTCAACGAGGAGGGCCGGGCCCAGGGGATCAACCCGATCACGCACGGCAGCAAGGTCCACACCGACGTGATGAAGACCCAGGCCCTGCGGCAGGCGCTCGACAAGTATCGGTTCGACGCCGCGTTCGGCGGCGCCCGCCGCGACGAGGAGAAGAGCCGGGCCAAGGAGCGGGTGTTCTCGTTCCGCGACGAGTTCCACCGCTGGGACCCGAAGAACCAGCGGCCGGAGCTCTGGAACCTCTACAACACGAAGGTCAAGAAGGGGGAGAGCATCCGGGTGTTTCCGCTCTCCAACTGGACCGAGCTCGACGTCTGGCAGTACATCCACCTCGAGAACATCCCGCTCGTGCCGCTCTACTTCGCCGCCGAGCGGCCGATCGTCTGGCGGGACGGCGTGATGATCATGGTCGACGACGACCGCCTGCCCCTGAAGCCGGGCGAGGTGCCCGAGATGCGCCGCGTGCGGTTCCGCACGCTCGGCTGCTATCCGCTCTCCGGCGCCGTCGACTCCACCGCCACGACCCTCCCGGAGATCATCCAGGAGATGCTGCTCACCACCTTCTCCGAGCGTCAGGGCCGCTTGATCGACTCCGACGAGGCGGGCTCGATGGAGAAGAAGAAGAAGGAGGGGTATTTCTGAGCCGCGCCCGCGTTGCAGCGGACCACGGCGAAGCCGTCGGCCGCTGAACGCTGCTTGCGGCGGAAGCGCAGATGGCGTTGAAGTGAAGTACGAACCCGAGATGATCCCCTCCGCCCACCGAGAGCGCTGCGCGGGGCTGCCCGTGCCGATCGAGCGGAGGGCAGGATGCCCGCAGCGAGCGTCCGGCGAGACGGCACGGGCAGCCCCGAGCCCCCACCACCGAGGCCTGAAAGCATGTCACATCAGTCGTCCCTGATCGCCTCGAACATCGACGAATACCTCGCCCAGCACGAGCGGAAGGAACTCCTCCGCTTCATCACCTGCGGCAGCGTCGACGACGGCAAGAGCACGCTCATCGGCCGGCTCTTCTACGAGTCGAAGATGATCTACGAGGATCAGCTCGCGGCCATCAAGAAGGACACCACGCGCTACGGGACGACCGGCGACGAGGTCGATCTGGCCCTGTTCACCGACGGCCTCGAGGACGAGCGGCAGCAGGGGATCACGATCGACGTCGCCTATCGCTACTTCTCGACCGACAAGCGGAAGTTCATCATCGCCGACACCCCCGGCCACGAGCAGTACACGCGGAACATGGCCACGGGCGCCTCGACGGCCGACCTGGCGATCATCCTGATCGACGCCCGGCACGGCGTGCTCACCCAGACCAAGCGGCACTCGTTCATCGTGTCGCTGCTCGGCATCAAGCACATCGTGGTGGCCGTCAACAAGATGGACATCGTGGGCTACGACCAGGCGGTGTTCGAGCGGATCAAGGGCGACTACGTCGCCTTCGCCTCGCGGCTCGAGCTGCCCGACGTGCACTTCATGCCGATCTCGGCGCTCAAGGGCGACAACGTCGTCGCACCCAGTCCCAACATGCCCTGGTACACGGGCTCCCCCCTGATGCCGCTGCTGGAGACGGTCTACATCGGCTCCGACCGCAATCTCGAGGACCTGCGGTTCCCGGTGCAGCTCGTGCTGCGGCCGAACCTCGACTTCCGCGGCTTCTCGGGCACGATCGCCTCGGGGATCGTCCGCACCGGCGACGAGATCCTCTCGCTGCCGTCGCGGAAGAAGAGCCGCGTGAAGAGCATCGTGACCTTCGACGGCGAGCTCGACGAGGCCTTCGCCCCGCAGTCGGTCACGCTCACACTCGAAGACGAGATCGATTCCAGCCGCGGCGACATGCTCGTCCGGCCGGGCAACGTTCCGAAGGTCGACCACAAGTTCGACGCGATGCTCGTATGGATGAGCGAAGACGCGCTCGTTCCCGGGAAGCAGTACCTCTTCAAGCAGACGAGCAAGGTGGTGCCCGGGGCCGTGTCGAGCCTCCGCTACCAGGTCGACGTCAACACGCTCCACCGCCAGCCGGCGGCCACCCTCGCGCTCAACGAGATCGGCCGCTGCGGAATCACGCTCACGAGCCCGATCGCCTACGACGCCTACCGCAAGAACCGCGCCACCGGCTCGTTCATCATGATCGACCGGCTGACCAACGCCACGGTGGCGGCCGGGATGATCCTCGATCGCGAGTCCGACGAGGAGTCGCAGGTCGAGTGGGGCGGCGCCGAGACCGCCGCGGATCGCCACAGCGACGTGACCGTCGCGGAGCGGGAGGCTCGCTTCGGCCAGAAGCCGGCCACGGTGCTGCTCACGGGCCTGCCGGGGGCGGGCAAGAGCACGCTCGCGCGGGCCGTGGAGCGGCGGCTGTTCGATTCCGGCCGCGCGGTGGTGGTGCTCGACGGCACGGCGATGCGGCAGGGCATGAGCAAGGACCTCGGCTTCTCCGCCCGCGAGCGGAGCGAGAACCTCCGGCGGTCGATCGAGGTGGCCCATCTCTTCAACGACGCCGGCGTGATCTGCCTGGCGGCGTTCGTGGCACCGGACGAGGACGTGCGGCGGAAGGCCGCGGAGCGGATCGGCCGGGACCGGTTCGTGGTCGTGCACCTCGCGGCTCCGATCGAGGTCTGCCGCGCCCGGGACACCGACGGCCACTACGCGCAGGCCGACGCGGGCGAGATCGCGAACTTTCCCGGCGTGTCGGCCCCCTACGAGCCGCCGGCGAGCCCCGATCTCGTGCTGCCGACCCACGAGTGGCCGGTCGCGAGGTGCGCCGAGGCGGTGATCGCGCTGCTCGAGAGCCGCGGCATCGTCTGACGCAACGTCCGCCGCCGCCTCAGGGGGTGGCCAGTCGGACGCGGCAGAGGAGCGAGTCGGCCGTGATGAACAGGCTGCGGCCGTCCTCGCCGAACGCGCAGTTGGCCGTGGCCTGGCCCGTGAGCAGCGTGCCGAGGTGCGTGCCGTCGGGGGCGATCACGAGCACGCCGCCGGGGCCCGTGGCGAAGAGGTTGCCGCGGGCGTCGACCTTCAGGCCGTCGGGAAGGCCGCGCTGGTCTTTCGCCAGGATCGTGGCGTCGAACAAGGTCCGGCCGTCGTCGAGCGTGCCGTCGTCGCGGACGGCGAAGGCCCGCCAGATCGGGGCCTTTGGGTCCGACTGCGCCACGTAGAGCGTCCGCTCGTCCGGGGAAAAGGCGATGCCGTTGGGCCGCGTCATCGTGCGGCAGAGGAGCGTGAGCCGGCCGTCCATGGCGAGCCGGTAGACGCCGCAGCAGTCGAGCTCGCGCCGTGGGTCGTTCCACTGCTCGGGGAGGCCGTAGGGGGGATCGGTGAAGTAGATCGCGCCCGAGGAGTGCACGACCGCGTCGTTGGGGCTGTTGAACCGCTTGCCCTCGAAGGAGTCGGCGAGTGTCTTCCGGCCACCGTCGCGCTCGAGCCGCGACACGCGGCGGTCGCCGTGCTCGCAGACGATGAGCCGGCCCTCGCGGTCGAGGGCGAGGCCGTTCGAGCCCGGCTCGCGGCCATACCGGCCGGGCCCGGAGAACCCCGAGGGCTCGAGAAACACGTCCACCCCCTTGCCGGGCCGCCAGCGGTGGATCCGGTTTCGCGGCACGTCGGAAAACAGCAGGCAGGCTTCACGGTCGCCGGCGGCCGGCATCCAGACCGGACCCTCCGCCCAGTCGAAGCCCATCGCCAAGACCTCGATCACCGCTTCACGCGGCACGAGCTCGTCGAACCGCGGATCGAGCCGCTCGATCCCGCCCACGGTCGGCAGCACCTCCGCCGCCGAGGCGAGGCAGGTGCCCAGCGCCGCGGCGTGCGACCAACCCAGCCCGAGCACGAGCAGGGCGTAGAGGGCCCCGGTGCCGATCACCGTGAACCCATAGTTGATGTAGATCGACCCGAGGTAGAAGCCCTGCTCGCGGGCGAAGCTCGCCCCGCACGACGAGCAGCCGTCGTGCATGCGAAACAGACCGCGGAACAGCCTTCCCTCGCCGCAGCGGGGGCAGCGAAGCCGGAGAGCACGGATCAGCGTGGGGTTCATGCCCGCGAGTGTACCGGCCGGCATTGGCCCGGCTCGGCCCGGCGGCAGGCCGCAGGGCTTGCCCGGCTTCTCCACTTCAGCGCGCGGCCGGCGATGCCCCCAGGTTCGCCACACCCGCCCGCCCGATCGTGCCGATGGTATCGATGACACGGCGCCCGGGGACTTTGGCGGCTCTCATGCGATCGACCCTCTCGGCCTGCGACGTGCGACGGCGGCGCTCGACGCCGCGCGGGGCGACGCCGCGCCTGGCCGCCGGGCTCTGGTGGTGCCTCGTCGGCCTGGCCGCGGCGGTCGATCCGCCCCAGCCCTACGTCGAAGAGCCGACCTATGCGATGGCCCCGCATCTCGTGGGCACGGCGGATGGGTTTCGCGAGCGGCTGGCCGCCGCCGGGGTGTCGATCCTCGCGGACAACACGGGCTTTTACATCGGCAACGCCAGCGGCGGCTTCGATCAGGCCTTCGACTACGCGGGCCACGGCGACTACTGCGTGCTCGCCGACGGCGGCACGCTCGGGGTGATGGACGGACTCCACCTCAAGCTCCGCGCCGAGCATCGCTATGGCGAGACGATCGTGGGCAACGTGGGCTGCTTCATCTCGCCGACGCTGATCGCCGACCTGCCGGTCTACGGCAGCGAGGAGGTGTATCTCACCAACGTGTTGCTCACGCAGGAGGTGACCGACGCGTTCTCCGTGTTTGCCGGCAAGATGGACACGCTCGATGGCGACATGAACGCCTTCGCCCACGGCCGCGGCAAGACGCAGTTCTCGAACATGGGCTTCGTGTTCAACCCGATCGTGGGGGCGACCGTGCCCTACTCCACCCTGGGAGCCGGGTTCGTCCTGCATCCCGACGATGGGCCGATGGTCATGGTGACCGTGCTCAACTCGACCGACACCACGGCCACGAGCGGCTTCGACACGCTGTTCAACGACGGGGTGCTCCTGTCGGCGGCCGTGCGGGTGCCGACGAACCTGCTCGACCGGCCGGGCCACCACCTGCTGGGAGGCACCTGGAACAACCGGCTCTACACGTCGATCGCCGAGGCCTACATCCCGTATCCCGACGTCGCGATCCCGACGACCCGCGGCTCGTGGTGCCTGTACTGGAACGGCGATCAGTTTCTGGTCGTCGATCCGGCCGACGACACGCGGGGCTGGGGGGTGTTTGGCCGCGCCGGCATCGCGGATCCGGACACGAGCCCGATCGACGCGTTTCTGAGCGTGGGCGTGGGGGGCAACGCCTGGGGACGGACGCGGCCGCACGACGCGTTCGGTCTCGGCTGGTATCTCGCGTCGTCGAGCCCGCGCATCGGCACGCTGATCACGGCACAGTTCGGCCCGGTCGGCGACGGCCAGGGCATCGAGTGCTTCTACACCTACGCGGTCACGCCCGCCGTCCGCATCACCCCCGACCTGCAGTACGTCGTGCCGACGCTCCGCGCGGCGGCTCCGGCGGTGATCGCGGGCGTGAGGGCGCTGGTGAGCTTCTGATCCGGTTCCCGCCGCCGGGGCCGTCCGGGCTACTTCACGAGCACGGCGTAGAACTCGATGCACCGCGACTCGTCGGCGACCGCCGGGTGCGTCCAGACGTGTGCCCACGGGCAGACCTCGCGGTCGACGTGCTCGAGCATGTCGGCGAAGGTGTCATGGGTCCAGACGTGATAGTGGATCGCGTAGCCCTCGGCGAAGTGCCGCGCCACCTCGGCCTGGCGGGCGAACTCGGGAATCGGCTGGGCGAGGGCGTAGAACTCCTCGTAGTGGGCATAGTCGCGGGCCCGGTCGGGGGCGCGGTGGTCCTCGACGAGATGCTCGAGCGCGGTGACCGGCCGCTGGCGGTCGAACGTCCGCTCCTTGTCGGGCACCACGAGCACGAGCTTCCCGCCCGGCTTCAGCTTCCGCCAGGCGGCGGCGATCGAGCCGATCGGGTTCCGCGTGTGCTCGATCACGTGGCAGGCGACCAGGAAGTCGAGGCTCGAGTCGGCGACGTTCTCGATCGTGTCGAAGTCGGTCGCGATGTCGGGAATCACGAGGTCGTGCAGCCGCTGGCCGGGATAGGGCTCGGCACAGAGCTCGTCGTAGGTCAGCCGGTCGCCGTAGATCACGCGGCACCGGGGCGGCACCGGAAACGGACTGGCGCCGGCGCCGATCTCGAGCCCGAAGCCGTCGAGCGCCGTGGCGATCGCCTCCCGGACGGCCATCGCGTCGCCGAGCGTGTCGAAGTCGGTCGTGCCGATCCGC
>JBIIMU010000121.1:0-7136 GCA_044337845.1 Pirellulales bacterium
ACAGCGGCTCGAGCTCGGCGGTGCCCGCCGCAGGCAGCGGGGCATCGAGGCCGACCGTCGTGCCGTCCAGGATCGCCGCGATGGGCCGACCGGCCCGCGCCGAGCCCGCGGCCGGGGCGTCGAGGGCATCGGCGACGCGGCCGGAGGAATCGCACTGGCGGACGGTGCCGTCGGGAAAGCGCACGGTGATCATGGTGCTCGCGGCCGTGGAAGGGGGTTTTGGGGGAGATTCCGGAGCGTAGCCGCCCCGTCGATCGGGCGACAAGCGGAGCCGGCGGTTTCCCGCCCGCGGCCCCCCGTCGCTTGACGGGCGCCATTTCAGGCGCGAGACTCCAGTTGGATTCGCGGGCGATTAGCTCAGTTGGTTAGAGCACTAGCTCGACAAGCTAGGGGTCATAGGTTCGAGTCCTATATCGCCCATTTCCGTCCGCCTTCGCTCAGGAGGCGTGGCGAGCCGCCTGCGGTCGGGGCGTGGCGTAGCCGTGGTCCACGAACCACCGCCAGGCATGCTCGACCGTGTCTTCGAGCGGTCGCAGGGAGTAGCCCAGTTCCGTCCGGGCCCGCTCGCTCGAGAAGTGCTGGCGGAGGAGCGACATCGTCGCTGCGGCGGAGTTGAGCGGCCCTTCGCGGCCCACACAGTGGCCGATCAGGTCGCCGACCCGGCCCGCCAAGCGAACCAATGGCGGCGGGGCTGCGGCCCGCGGAGGCCGGCGGCCCGTCACCCGGGCGAACAGCGTCCACGCCTCCAGGAACGACAGGTGGTGGCCGCCGAGGATGTACCGGCGGCCCCGTGCCCCCCGGTCGCCGGCGGTGGCGATGGCGGCAGCGATGTCACGGACATCCCCGAAATGCTGGGAGCCGGGGGGGGCGAACAGGCCCTTGCCCTGGGCCACTTCGAGAAGCATCCGCCCGCTCGACGGCTTCCAGTCCCACGCGCCGAGCATGAACACGGGATTGACGATCACCGCGTCGAGCCCGCGGTCGACCTCGTCGAGCACCACCCGCTCGGCCTCGCGCTTCGTGACCACGTAGGGACACTCGACGGTGTTGCCGAAGGGCGTCTCCTCGTCGGCTGGGGAGCCGTCGCCCGTCAGTCCCAGCGCGTTGACGCTCGACACCTGCACCAGCCGCGCGCCCGTCGTCCGGGAGGCCTCGGCGACGAACCGCGTGCCCTCCACGTTCACCCGCCGCATCTCGTCGAGCATCCGCCAGCCCACGTGGACCATGGCCGCGGAATGGATCACCGTCCGGGCCCCGGCCACCGCCCGGCGGACCGCCGCGGCGTCGGTCACGTCCCCCACGACACGCTCGACGGGAAGCCCGTCGAGCTCGCGGCTGCCGGCACGGCCGCGAACCAGCGTGCGGACCCGCAGGCCCCTCTCGAGGAGCAGCCGGACGAGGTTGTTGCCGACGAGTCCGGTGCCGCCGGTGATCAGGCAGTCGATGGAGTCAGGCATCGGGGTGCCCGCCGCAGGCGAGCGCCAGGGGGCCGCCGATCGGCGGGGTCTGCGGGGAGCCACCGCGCCGGACCGGGAATCGGTGGGGGGATGGTAGGGAGCCACCGGCCGCCGGCGGAAGACCGTTCCGGCGTCGGATGGCGATGCCGGGGCCGGGGGGCCGGACCGCCCCGGCGAGCGGTCCCTGCTTCGCCCGTGAACCTCCGCTTCCGAGCCTGCGTAGAACCGTGCGTCTGCCTGACCCACGGAGGAACTCTGCATGAACCGCGAAGACTTGGTGCTGCTCTGCGAGCAGTTTGCCGTCCGGCGGACGGGCGTCGTGGCGGGCCGGGTCCGGCTCGACCACGCCCCCGACCTGGTCGATCCGGTCCCCGAGATCCTCCGCAGTTTCCGGCGGGCCGAGATCTCGGAAAGCGAGAAAAACGCCCTGGTGGCGCTCGTCTGCGACCCCGACGAGGATGCCGACGTGTTCGCCGAGCAGGCCTGCATCCGCGATCCGTTCGCCGACGAGCAGGTCACCGGCGACGACGACTGACGGCCGGCAGGCGGCCGGAGCCCGGCTCAGCCGCCGCCCTTCATCGACAGGCTCTTGACCGTCATCACGGCGCCGACGCTCATCAGCGCGAGCCCCAGCCACCGCGGCGGCTCGATCACCTTGCGGGGCGCCGCTCCCTGCCACATGGCCGGCTGCTGCGGGCCCGACCCCATCCGGGCCGCGACGAACGTGCTCGATCGTTCGTTGAGCGTGAACGACTGGACCACGCGGAACTGGATGCCCGCGAGGAACAGCAGCAATCCGGCGAGCAGCAGATGGTTGCGGTTGGGCAGCATGGAACACTCCAGGGCGTGACGAACCGCCGCCCTGGAGTCGTCATCGATCCGCCGCGCCCTTCCCGTTCAGCCCAGCTTGCCCGGATGCGGTCGTGACGCCTGCACCGGTCGCGCCCGGACCCCGACGCCGGTGGATGGGGCGGTCTGGGGGGGCGACGGGCGACCGTGCCGAAAATAACTGTGGATCGGGTCGTGCCGGTGACGATGAACCTGTCGATCGTGATGGTTTTTCCACTGGAACCGCAACCGCTGACGAGGCCGACCGTGATCGCTCGACCGAATCGATCCGTGATCCTGCTCGCGGCTTGGGCCGCCTGCTCCCTGGCCGCTTCCCGACCGCTGGCCGCGGCCGACCGCGAGGCCTTCGATCCCGCGACGGTGCCGCCGGTGCTGTCGGAGTCCGGCGAGGCGCTGCCGCCGAACGCGATCATCTCCGACCGCATCGTGCTCGCCCCGGACGAGGCGGTCGAAGGCGTCCCGACCGAGTCGGTCCTCGCCGGCGAAGGGGCCGCCGAGGTCGTCTCGCCCCCGTTCGTCGAATCGGTCGTCGAGAGCGGCGGCGAGCCGCGGATGCTCGAGGTGTCGTCGCAGCCCTTCGACGGCATGCTGATGGACGACTTCGCCATGGACGAGATGCCCTTCGAGGCGAGTTCCGGCCGCTGGTTCTGGAACGGCGGCTGGTACCTCGGCGGCGAGTCGCTGTGGATGGAGCGGAGCCGCAACAACCGCACGGTGATCGTGGAGGACTACCGCCGCCGTCCGCTGAATCCCGACTTCCTCGACGTGGCCAAGTTCACGACCATGGCCCAGCCGTTCAACGTCGCCCCGGGTGCCCGGGTGACGATCGGCAAGTCGCTGGGCCGTGACTACCTCGACCGGGACCGCTTCTTCGAGTTCGTCTACTACGGCGGCATGGCCTACGAGGACAACGACGGCTACAACGCTCGGCCCGACGCGCTGCGGGTGATCACGCCGCTGGGGTCGCTCGTGCCCGGCTTCAACGGGGCGAGCACCTACAACACGCGGATGAACTCCGACTTCAACAGCTGGGAGTGGGACTACAAGCTCCGCCGCCGGCTGGGCCGCGATCAGCTCGTGATGTCGCCGGGCGGCGGCTGGACCCGCCACGCCGAACGCGGCTGGCTCCCCGCCCTGATCATCGGCCCGCGGCTCACCACGGTGAACGAGGACTTCCAGCTCAGCACGAGCCGGGCGGGCGTGCCGTCGTCGGACTTCAGCGGGCAGTACACCATCAACGCCGCCAACTGGCTCCTGGGCTGCAACATCGGCGCCGAACTGATCAGCCAGAACGAGTTCTACTACTGGGGGCTCCGGGGCCGGGCGGCGCCCGCCCTGACCTTCGCGAGCACCAACCAGACCGCCTACGGCGTGAACACCACCGGCACACCGCAGCCGTTTCCGCCCGACAACACCTCCGTGGTGTTCGAGAAGCAGGCGACCCGCACGTCGGCCGGCTTCGTCGGCGACCTGACGCTGCTCGCCGGCTGGCAGGTGACCCCCAACTTCTCGCTCCAGGCCGGCTACGACTTCCTCTGGGTTGCCGGCATGGCCACCGCCACCCGCCAGTTCGACCTCGACCAGCGGGACACGCGGCCGATCAACACGGGCGGCCAGACCTTCTACAACGGCTTCTCGTTCGGCTTCAACGGCTCCTGGTGAGCCGCCCCGGCCGCGGGGCCGGGGATCGCGGGGCCGTCAGTCGGCGGCGAAGGCCACCGCGACGGCCTGGCCCGTGGTGCAGGCGTTGACGGCGATCGCCGTGGCCGGTCGGCCGACCAGCGGCCCGCCGTGCACGACGGCGACCGGGCAGTGCGGATCGGGCGTGCGGTAGCTGCGGGTGGCTGGCACGACGCCCGCGGCCAGGCCGAGCACGCTGGCGAGCATCTCGACCACGCCGCCGCCGGCGCCGAGGTGGCCGAACGACGATTTCGGCGCGGTCACCGGCGTGTCGCCGAGCTCGGCCGCGATCGCCCCGGCCTCGGCCCGATCCATCTCGATCGTCGACAGCCCGTGGGCGTTGACGTGCCCGACGTCGCGGACCTCGAGGCCCGCCGCCTGCCGGGCCGCGCGGATCGCCTGCCGCAGCGCCACACCGCTCACGCCGTCGTAGCGGGCCCGCGGCTCGCACCGTGAGGCGGTCGCCACGATGCGGCCGATAATCGCAGCGCCGCGGCGGGTCGCATGGCCGCGCGACTCGAGAATCAACGCCCCGGCCCCCTCGCCATTGACGAGGCCGTCGCGGTCGCGGTCGAAGGGGCGGCTGGCCGACGCGAAGTCGTCGCCGCGGTGGGAGAGCTGGGCCGCGCCGCGGGCCACCATCGCCGTGGGGTGGAGGCGGCAGCCGGTGCCCCCCGCGATCATCACGTCGGCCCAGCCGCGGCGGATCACGCTGGCGGCCTCGGCCACCGCCAGCAGGCCCGACACGTCGCCGAGCACGATCGAGTTGTTGGGGCCGCGGGCGTCGTGGGCGATCGCCACGTGCGAGGCGGTCATGTTGGGCAGGTGCTTGAGGAGCCAGAGGGGATGCACCTCCTGCTGGATCGCCTCGGCCCAGCGGTGGTAGTCGAACGCCCCGCCCGCCGTCGCCCGCCGGTAGGTGCTTTCGAGATCCTCGATGTCGGCGTAGATCATGTCGCCGCCGAACACCACGCCGAACCGCGTGGGCTCGACCCCGCCGGCGACGAGCCCGGCATCCGCGACCGCGAGGTCGGCCGCGGCGAAGCCGAGCTGGATGTCGCGGCTCATCACCTTGAGGCTCTTCCGCGGCCGGACGAAGAGCTTGGGGTCGAAGTCGACGACCTGGCCGCCGAACCGCACCGCCAGGCCGGAGGCGTCGAAGCCGGTGAGCGGCCGGATGCCGCTCGTGCCCGAGACCAGGGACTCCCAGAACGCCTCCCTGCCGACGCCGATCGGGCTGACGACGCCGATGCCCGTGATCACGATGTCGTCGTGGGTGGCCATGAGAGTGACGCTAAACCAGCGGACCAGTGGCGGGGAAGGGGCCCCGCCGAACCCGGCCGCTCACGGCTGCCGGGGCATGGTGTGGGGCGGATGGAGCTCCCGCCAGCGACCCGGAGCCAGTGGCTGCGGATCGGCCCACAGGCCGCGGCGGTCGCGCCGCGCCGCCGCTTCGGCGGCGGCGAGGTCGTCGTCTGCGGCGAAGCCCGTGAACGCCCAGGCCCAGCCGTCGGCGACCAGTTCGCGATTGAGGTTCCGATCGCCCACGTGGAGCGTGCCCAGGATCCGGCCGTGCTGGTCGCGGGAGCTGCCCGCCACGCGGACGACGCCGCCGGCGAGCTTGGCGGCGAGGGCGGCGCGGGCCTCCCGCCCCCGCGGCTGGTCGAGTTCCGGGGCGTCGATCCCCACGAGCCGGATGCGGACGTGCCGGCCGTCGTGATCGATGCAGGTGATCGTGTCGCCGTCGTTGACCATCTCCACCCGCCAGGCGGGCCTGCCTTCGGCGTCGGTCACCGGGCACAACGGTGCGGTGGCGGCCACCACGGCCGTGACCACGGCGACGGCGACCGCGTACCAGCCGCGAAGCCGCCGGGGCAGGCCCGGCGGGGGCGACCGCAGCCACTTCGTCGCCAGCCGCTTCATGTCGCGTTCCCGCATCGCGGATCGCTCCCGGATGTGGGTGGCGGGGGCGGCCCTTGCCCCGGCGGATGGTCAGGCCGCCGTCACGCCGTGGCTCTCGCCGAAGTAGTACTTCTTGGCGTCGGGGTTGTTGAGAACCTCGTCGGCCGAGCCGTGGCAGAGCACCTTGCCGGCGCGGATCACGTAGCTCCGGTCGGTGATCGCCAGGGTCTCCCGCTCGCGGTGGTCGGTGATCAGGATGGAGATGCCGTCGTCCCGGAGGCCGCGGATGATCTTCTGGATCGAATGGATGGTGACCGGGTCGATGCCGGTGAAGGGCTCGTCGAGGAGGATGATCCGCGGCTCGGTGATCAGGCAGCGGGCGATCTCGAGCCGCCGCTTCTCGCCGCCGGAGATGTAGTGCGCCTTGGAGCGGCGGATCTTCACGATGTCGAACTGCTCGAGCAGCTCCTCGCACCGCTTCCGCCGCGCCTTCGGTCCCATCCCGACCAGCTCCATGATCGCGAGCAGGTTCTGCTCGACGGTGAGCTTGCGGAACACGCTCTGCTCCTGGGCCAGGTAGCCCATGCCGCCGTCTCGCGCCCGCTTGAACATCGGCCAGTCGGTGATCACCTCGTCGTCGAGCAGCACGCGGCCGGAGTCGGGGATCACGATCCCGCAGGTCATCCGGAAGCTGGTGGTCTTGCCGGCGCCGTTGGGGCCGAGGAGGCCCACGATCTCGCCCGCCTCGACGTGGAAGTCGACGCCGTCGACGACGCGGCGGCGGCCGTAGTTCTTGACGAGACCTTCGACGCTCAGAAGCGACATCCGTGCCACTCCGCCGGGACGCGCGGGGCCTCGGGGCCGTTCACCGCACGAACCGCATCCTCCCGAAGTTGGGCCACGAGGGCAACCGCAAATCCCAGCCGCGAAACCGCAGCGGCACCGACCACGAGGCCGGCACGGCGTGCGGCCAGAAGACCACCAGCGCCTTGCCCACGAGCAGCCGGCGGTCGACGTGGTGCCCGTCGAGCCACAGCCGGCTGTCCTTGCTCGCGGCCGAGTTGTCGCCGAGCATGAAGTACTCGCCGTCGCCGAGCGGGAACTCGAGCACGGGCTCCTCGATCGGCAGGCCGTCGCGGGCCACGTCGACCATCGGCACGTAGTAGACGTCGCGGAGCACCCGCAGGGCCGAAAGCCGCACGTCGCCCCCGGAGAGCCGCACGCCCGCCGGCGCGAGGTCGCTCGGCT
>JBIIMU010000123.1:0-7097 GCA_044337845.1 Pirellulales bacterium
CGTGACGGTGATCGAGCGGCCCACCCCACCGGCGATCACGGGATCGGTGATCACCACGTCGGGGGCCGTGATCGTGATGTCGCCATCGACGGTCGTGGCGCCGGTGACGGTGATCGGCTGGGCATACGGGCCCAGCACGAGCGGGCCTGCCGTGGTGAGGTTCGCGCCCACGCCGCCGTAGGTGCCGGCGAGCGACGGTGCCGACTGGGCATACCAGACGAGCGACTGCGACGCGATCGAGGTGCCCGGCTGCTGCGTGATGCTGCCATTGCGGGCGTCGAGCGTCACCCGGTCGCCGGGAGCCGCTACATTCGCGTTGAGGGCGATGCCACCGCTGACCGACTCCAGCGACACGTCGCCGTCGCCGCTGATACCGGAACCCGTGGAAACGCCCGGAGTCACGACGCTGAAGCCGCCGGCGTTCACGAACGAGACGTTCCCGCTCCCGTTGACGATCGACACGGTCGACACGTTGTTGGTGGGCGCGGTGAGCGTCACGGCGCCGGTGCCGTTGGTCACCACGAGGTTCGTGGCGGCGATGCTGCCGGTCGGCTGGGAGATGCCGCTTGCGGCCGCCAGGGTGACGGGCTGGCCGGCGGCCTGGATCGCCCCGAGCACGAGCGCGTTGACGGCCGACAGGCTCAGCGGCCCGCCGGTGGCGGTGGCCGACACCGACTGCACGTTGGTCCTCAGGTCCACCGAGACGGCGGACGCCGTCAGAGCCCCGCCGGCGACGGTGGGCAGGTTCTTGACCAGATCGACCACCGCGCCGGACGAGGCCGTGAGCGTGATCGGCCCCGCGTTCGTGACGATGCCTCGCTTGTCGGGCACGTTGAACGTGATGTCGCCGCTGCCGGCGGTGACGGCCACCGAGTTGCCCGCGGTGCCGGTCCTGACGACGTCTACGATCCGCACGCTCGGCGCGGAGATCGTGATGTTGCCGTTGACGGTCGAGGCGCCGGCGACCACCAGCGGATTGGCGGTCGAGACGATCGGCAGGTCGCCGGGGGCGGTGAGGTTCGGCCCGATCACGGTGTAGGTGCCGGCGAGCGGCGGCACCGGCGCCTTGGTGGCGAACCAGACCAGTGTCTGGGCGTCGATCGATCCGGCCGTCTGCTGGAGCAGGCCCTTGCTCGCATTCAAGGTCACACGGTCGTTCACGGCCGATACGTTGGCGGCGAGCACGAGGTTGCCGGTGGCCGCGGTCAGCGACACCGATCCGTCGCCGGTCGCGGAGGTGCCGGCGGTCACGCCCGGCGCCGCGACCGTGAATCCGTCGGCGTCGACGTAGGTGATATCTCCGGCGGCCGTGGTGGCCGTCAGCGTCGCCACGTTGTTGGCGGCGTTGGCCAGGGTGACGGGACCGGCCGAGGAGGTGAGGGCGAGCGCCGTGCCGGTGATCGCCCCGGTCTGCGTCAGTGCACCGCCGACCTTGAGGGCGATGGCACCTCCGCTGAGCGAGGCGATGCTCAGGTCGTCCTTATCGGTGAAGGTCACCGCCCGGCTGCCGTTGGCGATCGTCAAGGAGTCGATGTCGTTGGCGGCGTTGCTCAGCGTGATGTCGCTGCCGTTGCTGCCGGCAAACAGCACCGGGGCCACGATCGGCTGCGTCTGCGTTAGGGAGCCGCCGACTGAGATCAGCACCGGACCGGTCGAGGTGATGCCGCGGCCGAGGGCGTCGTTGCCGATGCTCAGTGAGTCGGCATCGGTCAGGGTGATCGGACCGCCTGAACCCGTGCCGGTGGCCACGTTCGCGGCGGCTAGAGCGGCGTCGATCGATCCAGTTGCGGCATCGAGGACCACGCTCGACGCTGTGATCAGCGAGGTCGCGCTCAGCTTCTGCACCGAGAGCTGCGAGTTGATGGTGGCCGTGTTGCCGGTCGCCGTCACCGTGCCAACCTGCACGCTGGCCGCTGCCGTCGTGGTGGCGAGGTTCACCTTGCCCGCCGTGACCACGCTCGTGGCCACGATCGTGCGGGGAGAGGTGATCGTCACGTCGGCCCCCGTCCCAACTCCCGAGATGGAACTGAGCGTTAAGGGCGTCGGGCCGGTACCGACGTCGTTTATGGTGATCGGAGCTGTCTTCTGGAGCGTGCGGGCGGTGAGCGTGTCGATCTGCGTGTCGAGTGCGATCCGGCCGTTGGATGACGTCAGCGAGGCCGAGCCAGCCACGATGTCGGCGGCCGGATCGAGGGTGTTCTCGACGATGTCGCCGTAGGCGTCGATGGTCACCACCCCCGTCGGACCGGCGTCGATCAGACCGATCGTCGCGCCTCCGCCCAGTGCCGGGCTGCCCACCTTGAGCGTGACGGTGCCTCCGGCCGTGAGTTGCACCGAGGAAATCTCCAGGGCATCGTCGTCGAGCACGTCGAGCCTGGCATTGACGTCCGTGAGCCGGGCCCGCAGCGCCTGCGCCTTGGTGGAGAGCGTGGCGGCCGTCTTCGCGTCTACGTGCACGGTGCCCGGCGCGGTGAGCAGCGACGTGCGTCCGCCGGCCCCGCTCGTAATCGACCCGCCCACGGCGTTGAGATACACATCCCGCTGCGAGGTGACGGTGCCGTCGACGAACAGGTGCGACGCGGTGGCCGTCAGCGTGACGTCCGTCGCGGCACCCACCGTGGCGATGCCGCCGGTCACGCGGAGATCGGGGGCGGTGAAGGCGATCGACCCATTCACGGTCGTGGCCCCCTCGACCACCAGACTCGCCAGCGAGGAGTAGTCGATGTCGCCGGCGTCTGTGCGGTTGATTTGGACCGTAGGGTAGCTGCCGAGGCTGGCGGGAGGCGCCGTGTTGCCGAACAGCTTCGACCGCAGGCTGAGCCGGGCGGCGGTCAGCTTCGCAGTTGGATCGACGGCGGGCATGCTGTTGGGCGCGTCGATGATCAGCTGGTCGCTGGCGGTCACGTCGGCGAGCGGGCCGAACCGCACGGCCGCGGGATCGGAACTCGTTGGGCTGACGAAGTTGCTGATGAAGCTCACGTCGCTACCTGGCCCCTGGGCGGCGACCTGACCATTGACGATCACCGCCCCCTTGTCGGCGCGGGCGATCACGCTCCCGTTTTGGGCGGCGACCCGCGCCGTGCCGGTGGCGTTGGCGATGGCGGTGTTGCTCACGAGCGAACTGAGCGTGATCGTGCCATTGTCGGAGTTGACGCGGCCCGCCACGACATCGCCGAAGGTTGACGACAGCGAGACGTTGCGGCCGGCAGACACGGAGGTCGCGGTCAGCGTGCCCGCGCTGAGCACGGTGACGTCGGCGCCGGTGCCGCTGCGGACGTCGGAAAGCTCCGCTTGCGAGGCGTTGTCGAGCGTGATCGAGCCGGGCGCCACCGCCGAGATGGTGCTCGCCGTGGTCTTGGTGTTGATGAGGCCCGTGCCGCCGGTGCCGGCGGTGAGCACGACGTTCTGCCCCAGGAGCCGGCCCTGCGTGGGGGAGCCGCTGATGTCGCCTGCCGATGCCACGCTCACGTTTCCTCCGGTGGCCCGGAAGGCGAGCGGCGTGGTCCCGACCGTGGGGTTCGTGAAGCTCGCGAACCGCACGACCGACAGCGACGCGGTCAGCAGGGCATTCTTCGACAGGAAGACCGAGGTGCCGTCGGCCCCGACACCGGTGATCGTCGATCCGGCGGGGATGCCGTCCCCCTCGACCGCCATGCCGATGGTCAGGCCCTCGGTGGACCGCAGCCCCGTCAGCAGGTTGCTGTCCGCCGTGAGCGTCGCGGTCATCACCGTGGAGTTGTCCACAAGCCAGCCGGTGCCGCGGCCGACCGTTCCCTCGGCGACGTAGACGAAGCTGTCGTAGGCAAAGTTCGAACCCACGCTGGCGTCGGCGGCCCGCGTCCACGCGCCGGCCGCGGCCACGTAGACACCGTTGGCCGACGGGTTGATCTGGTTCTTGACGAGCACGCGGTCGCCGGCAGCAAGCTTGACGCCGTCGATCGTGAGCAGGCCGGACAGCGACTCGAGGTTGACGGTGGTGGCCGCCCGCACCGAGGCGAGCGTGTTCGAGGGGCTCCAGAAGTTCGACCGCTGGCTCTCGACGAGGAACGGGCCAAAGCCGAGGTCGGTGGTGCCCACCTGGACCGCGTCGTTGAGCAGCGCGAAGCCCTGGCCGCCGTTGGTCGTGCCGTTCGCGACGAACACGTAGGATCCGGCCCGGAGCTCCGCGACCGTGTCGGCGTCGCTGGCGCGGACCCACGGCCCGGCGTCGGCGACGTAGATGCCGTTGTCGGCCGGGTTGGCCTGGTCCTTGACGAGCACCCGATCGCCGGTGGCAAGAGTCACGCCATCGATCGCCGCGAGCCCGTTGGTCGCAAGGTCGATCGGGCCGGTCGTGGCGGCCTGGGCGGGGTCGTAGGTCAGCGTCGCCGACACGGGTACGAATGCGAGGCCCGTACCGGTCTGACCCAGGATCGGATTGGCGGGATTCTGGAAGGTCCAGCCACCCCGCTGGGTCGCGCCGTCGACAGCAACGGTCACGAATCCAGGCACCAGCAGGGCGCTCGTGTTCGCGTCGGCGGCCCGCACCCACGCGCCCGCCGACACGACGTAGACGCCATTCTCGGTGGCGAGCGACTGATTCTTGACGAGCACGCGGTCCCCGGCGGCCAGTGCGACCCCGTCGATCGTCAGCAGGCCGCCCGTTGCCAGGTCGATGGGGGCGGTCGTCGCCACCCGCACCGGCGCCTTGAGCTGGCCGCCGGCCTGGACAAGGGCATTGATCGTCGAGGAGCCCGTCCTCGACCTCAGCGACACGCCGCGGGCTCCCCCCGCCGTGACGCTGCTGGCGAGCGCGAGCGTGGGCGAGACGAGCGCCACGTTGCCGTTGCTTGATGACACTGAGCCATCGAACGACAGGCTGGTGGCTGCCGCAACCGTGAGATCGCCCGTGGTCCGCACCGCGGCACCCTTGATCGAGAGCTTGCCGGTGGCGGACGCGAGCGTGATCGGGCCGCTGCTGGCGGCGACCGCATCGACCGTCAGGTCGTTCGCATCCTCGACGGCGACGGTGTAGCGGAACGGCACGCCGCTGGAACTGACTCCCGAGTCGAACCGCAGGTTATTGACGGCGGTCTTGAGATCGACGGTGCCGCCGCCGGGTTGGCCCAGCGTGAAGGCCACGGTGTCGCCCGAAATGAGTCCAGTCTGCGTGCCGGTGGAGGACGACCGCGTGGTGAACACGTATTGGTCGGCAGACCCTTGGGCGTTGAGGAAGTAGCCTTGGGAGGCCGCCGAGACCTTGCCTTCGAAACGGATGTCCGTGGACTGAGCATCGACTGCTAGGGATCCGGCCGCGCCGCCGCCGAGACCCGTCAGCGACCCGGCCTGCGACACGAAGATCTCACCATGGGCCGCCTGGCTCCCCACGACCTCGAGGTTGAAACTCGGCGACTCGGCTCTGGCGAGCACCCGCAGCGCCGAGGTCTCACGGATGTACCCGCTCGGGCGAGGCTCGATGAACTTGAGTGACACGTTGGTCTGGGAAATCAAAGGCGGCTTCGAGAGCGTGATCGAGTTGGTGAAGTCATCGACGTCCACCACCGTTGTGTCCGGCTGGATGCCGGCGCCGCTGACGAACATGCCACCACCGCCGAAGATATTGGCGACCGACGAGAGGTTCGTCACGACGTTCGGCGTGGCCGATGAGGCATCGAGGTCGCCGGTGCGCGTCAGCACGTCCAACGGCCCACCCACATCGATCCGGTTGAAGCTGCTGACGTCCTGGTTGATCGTGACCTCGGAGGCGTAGAAGGCCAACTGGCCGACGCCGCTGACCCCGTCGTAGGCCCGATAGAAGGCGGGATCGATGTCCACGCCGGGCGTCGTGCCGCTGGCATCCCCAAGGACTCCGCGCCAGGAACTGTTGATCGAGATCCGTGAGCCCACAGGAGCCAGGTCCACAATCAGCCGCTGGTCGAAGTCCTGGCCCTGCGAGACCGTGAAACTCTGCGGGTTTGCCGGCGAGGGATCGAAGTATTCGTAAGGCGCGTTGGTGACGTCGATGTTGTCAAGCGAGCCGAAGGCGCCGCTGGAGGTTGGGAAGCGGAATGACACTGACGTGACGTAGTCATTCGTCAGCGTCGAGTACGTCGTGAACACGTTGCCCGTGGGGACCGCGAGATTCGCATTCGACCATGCATTCGGATTGATCTGCGTGATCCGGAACGTACCGCGGCCGAACGCCGAGAGAGAGCTCACTTCATAGTTGAAGCCGAGGCTGTGGGGATCACCATCAGGGTCCGTATAGTCAATGAACGCCGTCCCGCGGATGCCGAGCGGATTGATCCCTTGGAGCAACGGGTTGGTGAGATCGGCGAGGTCAAACGTCGCCGAGTTGCCGAACACGGCGATCGGAAGCGCGTTGGGATCGATCGGAGCAGGGTCGCTTGTCGCGAACAACGACTTCTGCTGACTCGCGCTGGTGACAAAGATCGTCGTGCACTGCACGAGACTCAGTGTGGTGGCGTTGTTGAACGAAGGGTTGTCGGCCACCTTGATCAGCGGCACCCCAGAATCGAACCGGGCGAGGTAGATGTCGCGGCCAAATCCGTTGGCATCGACTTGATCGGTGATCGTGATGTTGTAGGCGAAGGTCGGCGGGGTGGTCGTCAGCGTGGTGGTGGTGACGTTGAAGGCCAGGGGCAGCCGTGCCTCGAGTACCTCAGGCGCATGCGCGGCGGCATGCCGGGGCACGATCCGCCGACTCCGCCGGCGCGCGCGGCCGGACGAGGAGCGACCACGGAAGAAGCCGTTGAACAACATCAGTCAACCCCTCGAAAATGGCGCGGCCATGGCAGACGGCGATCGCAGACGAACGTTCTACGCTGCTGAGCCGCCGCAGGTTCGATTAAATAGGAGGTTCCGGACCTTCGCAATAATCCGGCAGTGTCTTCGGAATCCCGGGGCGGCCGCCTTGATCGGCGGGGCACACGCCGTCACACAACCCCAGCCGCCCGTGCCGGGATTCGGCGGCGCCACGAAAAGACGCAGGGGCCTCAGATTCAACGGCTCAGACGCCGCGAAGTTGCCGCGGTTTCCGGGTTCCGGCCGGCCCGGCCACGGACCCCGGCGGTTCAGTCCACCACGGTGATGCCGCG
>JBIIMU010000124.1:0-7096 GCA_044337845.1 Pirellulales bacterium
GCTCGCGTCGAAGAGGTCGGCCGGATCGAGTTGGGCGTCGCAGAGCACCGCGAGGTCGATGTCGCTGTCGGGGCGGTGCGCGTCGCGGGCGCGGCTCCCGTACATCCAGATACCCAGCACCCGCCGACCGGGGAACGACGCGGCGAGTTCCTGCTGGACGATGGCGGCGGCCGTCTCGAGCGCGATCATGTCGCCCATGATACCCCCTGCTCACGCCGTTCGCGTGGGCGACAGCAGGATCACCGCCCGCTTGCCGTCGGTGAAGAACGGGTCGCCGGTGAGGTTGCGGCGGGGCGCGTCGTGTGTGCACTCGCCGACCCCGCCCACGTAGCCGGCCGCCTTCACGCGGCCCGCCGCCACGAGATCCTCGATCACGTAGTCGCGCGACTCGTCCACGTCGGGATCGATGCGGTGCGTGGTCAGATTCCAGGCCTTCGTCGTGAACCGCACGCCGATGTCGCGGCTCACCTGGCCCACCCACACCGGCTGGCCCTCGAAGCCCAGCGGCGTGAGCCAGAGGCGGAGGTGGATCCGCTCGTTGATCGAGTGCCGCGTCCGCTGCAGGGCGATGTCCTGGGCGCGGCCGAAGAGATACAGGCTGCTCACGGGCGAGTAGCGGTAGCTCGACCCGAGCAGGAACGCCTTCACCGTCTTCCAGCAGGTGGCCAGGGAGATCGTCTCGCTCTCGTCCCAGCGGGCCGCGAAGGCGCCGAGGAGCGTGTCGAAGTCGCCCACCACCACCAGGTTGGCCGGATCGCCGGTGGTCGTGGCCCGGGCGTTCGTCGTGGCCGCCGGCATCGCCTCCAGCCGCGCCACGAGCGTGTCGGCGGTGCAGGGCTCCACCGACGCGGCCGGCCGGATCGCGGCGAAGTCGCGGTCGAGGTAGTCGGCCGCGATGCCCGGCACCGGCATCGTGAACACGAGGTCGACGGGCGGCTCGTCGTCGGCCGTCGGCGCGTGCACGAGCCGGGCGATGCTCTGCCGCAGCGGTTCCAGCGGCGTGAGCCGCACGTGCACCACCTTGGTGCCGAGGTCCACGGTGGTGAACACGAAGCCGGCGACCGTCTCGCCCGCGTGGATCGGCCGCAGCCGGAAGCCCTGCCGCCGAAACACCTGGTCCATGCGGCCGTTCGCCAGCCAGGCGGTGAGGAGCTTCAGCGGCACGAAGAGCAGAAGCGGATAGAAGAGCCAGCTCATCGCCCCGAAGGCCGAGAGCCGCCGGGTGATCGAGAAGTGGTTCACCGCCGCCGCCTCGAGCGGCGTGAAATACTTCGGGTCGATCGTCACCGCCTGGAGGCGGAGGCTGCCGGGCGAGCGGTTCTCGACCTGCAGCCAGACCGGCTGGATGCCCCGCTTCGCGACGTCGATCCCGAAGACCCGCCGGCTCTCGGCGGCCGACGGCACCGCCACCGTGACCCGCGCGCGGGGCTCCTCCTGAGCCACGGCGCGGTCACGGAAGGCGGTGAAGCCCTCGTCGGGCGTGTAGGGGGTGATCAGCAGCCGCCCGAGCGACGTCCAGAGCGGCCAGCCGGGCACCTTACTCGGCCATCTCGCAGGAGGCGTGCACGATCGCGTCGATCTTCTCCTCCGACAGGCCGCCGGCGGCGAAGGCGTGGTTGGCCTTCACCTCACCCTCGCGGTAGCAGATCACCGTGAGGTCGGCATCCGGGGCGATGTTGAAGTTCTCGGGGCCGTCCTTCGCCTGCGTGGGCACCACGAAGGCCACCCGCTTGATGCCGTGCTTGGAGACGAAGTCGGCGGCGGCCTTCTTCAGGTTCTCCTCGTCGGTGCCGATCATGTTGACGAACGCGGTGAGCTTGGTGTCGGCGTGCTCCTCGATCTCGCCCTCGAGCTTCTTGAGGAACGAGGCCAGCTTCTCGTCGGCCGACCGGGCGAACACCATGACCACCGGCCGCTGTCCCATCTTGCAGCGGTAGCAGAGGGTCTTGCCGTCCTCGACGCCGTCGTCGGGGTTGCCCGTGACCTTCGTCACCGTGAACGCGCCCACGCGCTCACCGACCTGCGGCCCGCTCGTCACCTCGGCGAAGGCCACCGTCGCCATCGTCATCACCGCCGCCATCGCCCACGACATCGCAGTCACGCCACGCATGCGAAGCACTCCTTGGTTGGGATCCGCCACCGCGGCTTCGACACCCGCCGCGGCCTTGTTGCACGTGAAATGCTACAGCAGATACGCTGCCGGGGACAATCTTCGGTATCACCACCCCGTCCGGGAGCACTCGTCATGGCCACCGTCACCGCAGCCCGCCGCGCCGCCCAGCCGCAGATCCGTCAGACGCAGCTGTTCATCGACGGCCAGTGGACCCCCGCGCGAAGCGGCAAGACCTTCGAGACGATCAACCCGGCCACCGAGGAGGTGATCGCCCAGGTCGCCGAGGGCGATGCCGCCGACGTCGAGCTCGCCGTGCGGGCCGCCCGCAAGGCCTTCGACGAGGGGCCCTGGCCGCGGATGAACGCCCGCGAGCGGGGCCGGATCATGCTCCGGCTCGCCGACCTCATGGAGGCGGAGATCGACGAGCTCGCCGCGCTCGAGTCGCTCGACAACGGCAAGCCCGTGAGCGACGCCCGCACCGGCGACATCCCGCTGGCGCTCGACGCGATCCGCTACTACGCCGGCTACGCCGACAAGATCCACGGCCAGACGATCCCCATCAACGGCAACTACTTCTGCTACACGCGGCGGGAGCCCGTGGGCGTGGCCGGGCAGATCATTCCCTGGAACTTCCCGATCCTGATGGTGGCCTGGAAGTGGGGGCCGGCCCTCGCCGCCGGCTGCACGATCGTGATGAAGCCCGCCGAGCAGACGCCGCTCACGGCCCTGCGGCTGGCGCGGCTCGCCCAGAAGGCGGGCGTGCCCGACGGCGTGATCAACGTGGTCACCGGCTTCGGCCCCACGGCCGGCGCCGCGATCGTGAAGCACCCGGGCATCGACAAGGTGGCCTTCACCGGCTCGGGCGAGACGGCCCAGATCATCATGCGACAGGCGGCGGACCAGCTGAAGCGGCTGACCTTCGAGCTCGGCGGCAAGAGCCCCAACATCGTGTTCGCGGATGCCGATCTCGACGCGGCCGCCGCGGGGGCCCACGTGGGCATCTACCTCAACCAGGGGCAGTGCTGCTGCGCGGGCTCGCGGCTGTTCGTGGAAGACACGATCCACGATGCGTTCGTCGCCCGGGTGGTCGAGGAGAGCAAGCGGCGGCGGGTGGGCGATCCGTTCGATCCCGCCACGCACCAGGGGCCGCAGGTCGACAAGGCGCAGTTCGACAAGATCATGGGCTACATCGAGACGGGCAAGAAGGAAGGCGCCACCTGCGCCACCGGCGGCAGGCGGGTGGGCGACCGCGGCTTCTTCATCGAGCCCACGGTGTTCACGAATGTGAAGGACGAGATGGCGATCGCCCGCGAGGAGATCTTCGGCCCGGTGCTCTCGGTGCTGAAGTTCTCCGACATGGAGGAGCTGATCCGGCGGGCCAACGCCACCGCCTTCGGCCTCGCGGCGGCCGTCTGGACCCGCGACGTCGCCAAGGCCCACGACGTGGCCCGGCGACTCCGGGCCGGCACCGTGTGGGTGAACTGCTACGACGTGTTCGACGCGGCGGCCCCCTTCGGCGGCTTCAAGCAGTCGGGCTTCGGCCGCGAGCTCGGCGAGCGGGGACTGGAGCCGTATCTCGAGTCGAAGACGGTGACCGTGAGCCTCGATCCGCCGCGGAAGTGACCCGCCGACCGCGGCGGCTATGCTGGATCGGCCGTGCGGCGGGGGATCCGCCGGCGGCGGCACCCCGGTGGAGTTTTGTCATGTTCGCGTCGCGTGTCGTCGCCTGCGGGCTCGCGTTTCTCGTTGCCGCGTCGGCCGTGCACGCCGAGCAGCCCTGGCGGCAGCTGTTCAACGGCCGCGACCTCGAGGGCTGGACGCCGAAGATCCGCGGCGCGAAGCATGGCGACAACTACGGCGACACCTTCCGCGTGGAAGACGGCGTGCTGAAGGTCGTCTACGACCCGGCGGCCTACCCGACGTTCGGCCAGAAGTACGGCCACCTGTTTTTCAAGGAGCCGTTCTCGAGATACCGGCTGCGGATCGAGTATCGCTTCACGGGTGAGCAGTGCGCCGGGGGCGAAGGCTGGGCCCACCGCAACTCGGGCGTGATGATCCACGGCGAGGACCCCGCCGGCATGCCGCTCGACAAGGACTTCCCCGCGTCGATCGAGGTGCAGTTCCTCGGTGGGGCGGAGAAGGGGGAGCGGACCACCGCCAACCTCTGCACGCCGGGCACGAACGTGGTGATGGACGGCAAGCTGTTCACGCCGCACTGCACGACGTCGAAGTCGAAGACCTACCGCGGCGACCAGTGGGTGACCGTGGAGATCGAGGTGGACGGCAACGGGAAGATCCGGCACATCGTCGACGGT
Organism: Pirellulales bacterium; assembly: GCA_044337845.1. Taxonomy (GTDB): domain Bacteria; phylum Planctomycetota; class Planctomycetia; order Pirellulales; family UBA1268; genus QWPN01. The sequence continues at coordinate 4,429 of JBIIMU010000124.1, forward strand.
GAGACGGTGCTCGAATACGAGCAGCCACAGCTCGACCCGAAGGACCATCGCGCCAAGGAGGCGCTGGCGGCCAGCCACGGGGAGACGCGGCTGTCGGGCGGCACGATCGCGCTGCAGTCGGAGAGCCACCCGATCGAGTTCCGCAAGGTCGAGATCCAGCTGCTCGACCCGCCGTCCGCGAACTGACCCCGCCCCACTCCAGAGCGACACGATGGGACGCTACTTCGGCCGCGTGACCACGGGAGGCGGCTTCCGCGCCGTCGCCTACACGTTCAAGAAGGCCCGCGAGGCGGGGGGCCTGTTCCGCTTCTGGAAGGCGATGCGGTCGAAGAACGCCTGCAAGACCTGCGCGCTCGGGATGGGCGGGCAGGCCGGCGGCATGGTGAACGAGGCGGGCCACTTTCCGGAGGTCTGCAAGAAGTCGTTCCAGGCGATGGTGGCCGACATGCAGGGGGGCGTGAAGCCGTCCTTCTTCGCCACCTACTCCCTGCCGCAGCTGCGGGCCTTCTCGCCCCACCAGATGGAACATGCCGGCCGGCTCGTGCAGCCCGTGATCCTCGAAAAGGGCTCCCAGCACTATCGGCCGATCGAGTGGGCGGAGGCGATGGAGCGGATCGCCGCGAAGCTCCGGGTGACGAAGCCCGAGGAGGCGTTTTTCTACTTCAGCGGCCGGTCGAGCAACGAGGCGGGCTTCCTGCTCCAGCTCTTCGCCCGGCTCTACGGCACCAACCACGTCAACAACTGCTCCTACTACTGCCACCAGGCCAGCGGCGTGGGCCTCTCGAGCGCCATCGGCACCGGGGCGGGCACCATCAAGCTCGACGACATGGAGCACGCCGACTGCGTGTTCCTGATCGGCGGCAACCCGGCGAGCAACCATCCGCGGATGATGCGGACCTTGATGATGGTCCGCCGCCGCGGCGGCAAGGTGATCGTGGTCAACCCGATCGTGGAGACGGGCCTCGTCAACTTCTCCGTGCCCAGCGACCCCTGGGCGCTCGTCTTCGGCGCCGAGATCGCGAGCAGCTACGTGCAGCCCCACGTGGGCGGCGACCTGGCGCTCGTCTACGGGATCATGAAGCGGCTCCGCGAGCTGCACGCCGCCAATCCCCGCAACGCGGCCGGCGAGCCGATCGTCGACGAGGCGTTTCTCGCGGCCCACTGCCATGGCTGGCCCGAACTGGCCGCCCGGCTCGACGCGGCCTCCTGGGAGGAGCTCGTGGCGAAGTCGGGCGTGGCCAAGGCCGAGATCGACGCGCTGGCGGAGCAGTACGCCGCCTCGCAGCGGGCGGTGTTCGCCTGGACGATGGGCATCACCCACCACCTCCACGGCGCGGCCACCGTGCAGGCGATCGCGGCGCTGGCCCTGATGCGGCGGATGGTGGGCCGGCCGGGCGCCGGCCTCCAGCCGATCCGCGGCCACTCCAACATCCAGGGCATGGGCACCGTGGGTGTGACTCCCACGCTCAAGCAGGCGATCTTCGACCGCCTCCAGTCGCACTATCGAATCGCGCTGCCCACCATGAAGGGCTACGACACGCTCGAGTGCCTCGACGCCGCCGACCGCGGCGAGATGCGGTTTGCCGTCTGCCTCGGCGGCAACCTCTACGGCTCGAGCCCCGACGCCACCTATGCCCGCCGGGCCATGGGGAAGATCGACACGGTGGTCTACCTGAGCACGTCGCTCAACACCGGCCACGCCTCCGGCACCGGTGCCGAAGACACGATCATCCTCCCCGTGCTCGCCCGCGACGAGGAGCCGGAGGCCTCCACGCAGGAGAGCATGTTCAGCTACATCCGGCTCTCCGACGGCGGCGTGCCGCGGCACGTGGGGCCGCGGGCCGAGGTGGAGATCATCGCCGACCTCGCCACCCGCGTGCTCGGCGACGGGGGGCCGGTCGACTGGCGGGCCATGAGCCACACGAGCACGATCCGCGCGGCGATCGCGGCGATCGTGCCGGGCCTCGAGCGGATCGCCGAGATCGACCGCACGAAGAAGGAGTTTTCGATTCCCGGCCGGGCGGTCGACACGCCGGCATTCCCGACGGCCGACGGGAAGGCGACGCTCTTCGTCCACGAACTCCCGCCGGCCCCCGCCGGCCTGACCCTGATGACGATCCGCAGCGAGGGGCAGTTCAACACCGTCGTCTACGAGGAGGAGGATCTCTACCGCAACCAGACGCGGCGCGACATCGTGCTGATCCACCCGGACGACGTGCGGCGGCACGGCCTGACCGACGGGGGCCGCTGCCGGATCGCGAGCGCCGCGGGTGAGATGCGGGGGCAGATCGTGGCGGCCTACGACCAGATCCGGCCGGGCTGTGTGGCGATGTACTATCCCGAGAGCAACGTGCTCGTGCCGAAGGCGGCCGATCCGCTCTCGCGGACGCCGGCCTACAAGAACGTGGCCGTGACGATCGCGGCCGACGACGCGACGCCGGCACCGCGGCTGCAGCCGGAACTGGTGGCCGCGGGCACGCCCCGCGACAAGATGAACCAGTGTGGGTGAGGCGGTCGCAACGCACGCGTCGCGGGGCTCGGGGCTGCCCGTACCCGTCGCCGGACGTTCGCGTGGCTCGGGGCTGCCCGTACCCGTCGCCGGACGTTCGCTCAGGACATCCTGTCCTTCGCTCACTCGAATGCCGCCGGCGCTTCGCCATCCTGGCTG
>JBIIMU010000004.1:0-24314 GCA_044337845.1 Pirellulales bacterium
CGCGAGGCGGTGTCGAGTGGATCGAGGTAGAGGTCGGTGGATCGGTTGGTCGGGCTCAGCGACACGGACGGTAGGTCCGCGACGGAACGCGAGGCAGGTTCGCCATGCAAGACAACGTCAGAAGCGCCGGGATCTGGGGAGACCTCCTCAGTCTGTCGGTCTACAAGCGCAACCAGGGCCGCCTCACCAGGCAGGTCACGTTCGCCGCGCTGGCGGTGCTGATCAGCGTGGGCATCTGGCGGCTCACGCAGCTGCTCGCGGTGTGGTTCGGCGGCGACGCCGGCCTCTCGGCGATGTCCGGCGGTGGCGACCTCGGGGTGGTTCGGTTCCTGGTCCCGCTGGCCCTGCTCGCCGCGGGGCTGTGGCTGTGCTACCGGATCGTCAACATCCCGCGGTTCGCCGACTTCCTGATCGCCGTGGAGTCGGAGGTGGCCAAGGTGTCGTGGCCCACCGCGGAGGAGGTGATCCGCAGCTCGGCCGTGATTATCTTCCTGATCTTCGCCCTGGCGGCGATCCTCGCCGTCTACGATCTGTTCTGGTGGTTCGTGCTCCGTTACGTGCTGCGGACCGGCTGAAGCCCGCCCGCCTCCTGACACCGTTCATTTCCCGGCCGAGACCCATGAGCGACGAAACCAACGATCCCGAGAAGCTGCCCACCGACGTCCATGCGTCGGCGGCCGAGGCCGACGTCGTGCGCGAGGTCGTGGATCAGGTCGACGACGACGACGCGACCGCGGCGGAGATCGCAGACCCGTTCGAGGGGGGCGAGGACGCCCGGCCGGTCGAGGTCGCGGTGTCGGACGACGCCCCGGTCGTGGGTGAGAAGAAGTGGTACATCCTCAAGGTCCAGAGCAACCGCGAGGACTCGATCCGCGAGACGCTCCTCCGCCGGATTTCCATGCAGGGCATGGATCCCTGGTTCGGCGAGGTGATCGTGCCCAAGGAGCAGGTCACCGAGTTCAAGGGGGGCAAGAAGCGGGTCGTGTCCCGCAAGCTCTACCCCGGCTACATCCTCGTCAACATGATCCTCAACGACGAGACCTGGTATCTCGTCCGCGAGACGGGCGGCATCGGCGACTTCACCGGCTCGGCGGGCCGGCCCAGCCCCATGCTGCCGCAGGACGTGGCGAAGCTCCTCAACAAGAGCGAGGAGAAGACCGACGAGCAGCCCAGGCTGAAGATCAACTTCAAGAAGGGCGACCGCGTGAAGATCAACGAGGGCACCTTCGAGAACTTCGAGGGGGAGGTCGAGCAGATCGACGAGGCGAACGGTCGCGTGACCGTGATGCTGAGCATCTTCGGCCGCTCGACGCCCGTGGACATCGAATACTGGCAGATCGAAACCGTCTGATGAACGGCCGCGGGAATTTCCGCGGAGTGAAGAAAGGTCAATGAGATGGCAAAGCAGGTGGTTGGACAGGCGAAGTTCCAGGTGCCCGGCGGACAGGCGACCCCGGCGCCGCCGGTCGGCACGTCGCTCGGTCGGTTCGGCATCAACCTTGGACAGTTCGTCCAGCAGTTCAATGACCGGACCCGCGAGGCGGCCGGCATGCCGATCCCGGTCGTGGTGACGGTCTACAACGACCGCTCCTTCGAGTTCATCACCAAGAGCCCGCCGGCTGCGGCCCTGCTCAAGAAGGCCGCCGGCCTCGCCAAGGGGTCGGGCGTGCCCAACAAGGACAAGGTCGGCAAGGTGACCAAGGCCCAGGTCGACGAGATCGTGCGGCTCAAGGGCACCGACCTCAACGCCCGCGACGCCGAGCACGCCCGGCGGATGGTCGAGGGCACCGCGCGGAGCATGGGCATCACCGTCGAGGGCTGAAACCGGCCGCCCCGTGCAGGCGGCGGATTCGCGGTTAGGATCAGAAGCGTACGCAAGCAGACACCGTCAGGCAGTTTTTCGAGGAATCATCACAGTGGCCACCACCAAGCGCATGCGGGCGATGCTCGCCGTGAAGCCAAAGTCCGACGAGGCCCTCCCGCTCGCCGAGGCCGTCGCCGTGCTCAAGAAGTTTCCCCCCACGAAGTTCGACCAGACGGTCGAGATCCACATGCGGCTCGGGATCGACCCCAAGCAGGCCGACCAGATCATCCGTGGCTCGCTGTCGCTGCCGCACGGCATCGGCAAGTCGAAGCGGGTGGTCGTGTTCGCCAAGGGCAACCTCGCCGACGACGCGAAGGCGGCCGGCGCCGAGGAGGTCGGGGCGGAGGAGCTCGCCAAGAAGATCAAGGAAGGCTGGACCGACTTCGACGTCTGCATCGCCGCGCCCGACATGATGGGTCTCGTCGGCCCGCTCGGGAAGGTGCTCGGGCCGCGTGGCCTGATGCCGAGCCCGCGTGCCGGCACGGTGACCGCCGACATCAAGAAGACGGTCGCTGAGTACAAGGCCGGCAAGGTCGAGTTCCGCAACGATCCCACCGGCATCGTGCACGCGGTGGTCGGCAAGGCGAGCTTCGACTCGGCGAAGCTGGTCGACAACATTCGGGCCTTCATCGACCACATCGTCGGCATGCAGCCGTCGAGCGTCCGCGGTCAGTACGTGAAGAGCGTCTCGATCTCGGGCACGATGACGCCCGGCGTGATGGTCGCAGCCTGATTCGACCACGTTCCCCAACTCTCCCGCCCTCCTTTCGGATTGATGCCATGAGCAAAGCGATGAAGGACATGCTGGTCGACGACCTCAAGGGACGCCTCGTCGGCGTCGGCGACGTGATCGTCGTCAGTCTCGGCAAGCTCGACGCCCAGAAGACGACGCTCCTGCGGCAGACGCTCAGGAAGAAGCGGATCCATCTCCATCTCGTGAAGAACAGCCTCGCCCGCCGCGCGATGTCGGGCACGCCCCTGGCTCCGGCGCTCGAGCGGGCCGAGGGGATGCTGGCGATCGCCTGGGGCGGCGAAGACGTCGTCGATCTCGCCAAGGAGCTCGACCGGCTCCAGGGCGTCAAGGACTTCGAAGGCTTCGAGTGCCGCTGCGGCGCGCTCGACGGCGCCCGCCTCGAGGCCGCCGACGTCAAGTCGGTCGCCAAGTGGCCCTCGCGGGCCGAGCAGCTCTCGATCCTGTCGGGCCAGATCAGCTCGCTCGGATCGACGATTTCCGGGCAGATCCTCTCCGCCGGCGGCACGCTGGCAGGGCAGCTCAAGAGCCGCTGCGAGGACCTCGAAAAGGCGGAGGCCGCGGCGGGCTGACCGAATTTGGCTTGATTTTCGGGGCGGGCTTCACTCCGTCCGGCTTCATGGTATGACAAAAGGCTCGGCCGCTTCGCCCCGACGGGGCGGCGGGCGGCAATGGCGAATCACCTGACCGACTACCTGGCGACTCTTTCACACCACTTCCGCGGGCGCCCTGGCGAACCCGCATCATTCCAAAGGGAAAGGACCTCGAGCGATGGCAACGGCTGAAGCGACCCGCGAATTCTCCAAGGAGACCAAGGACCTCGGCGACAAGATCGTCGGGCTCACCCTGAAGGCCGCGAAGGAGCTGTCCGACTACCTCGACGAAGTCCACGGCATCAAGCCGGCCGCCGGTGGCGCCGTCATGATGGCCGCCCCGGGCGGAGCCGGCGGCGGTGCGGCCGGCGGTGCCGAGGCTGCCGCCGAGAAGACCGAGTTCGACGTGGTTCTCGACGCCTTCGGCGACAACAAGATCGGCGTCATCAAGGTCGTCCGTGCGGCCACGGGCCTTGGCCTGAAGGAGGCCAAGGACATGGTGGAGGGTGCTCCCTCCAAGGTGAAGGAAGGCATTTCGAAGGCCGACGCCGAGAAGCTCAAGAAGGAGCTGGAAGAGGCTGGCGCCAAGGTTTCGATCAAGTAAAGACCGTGCCGGAAGCCGGGATGCGGCCGGGGCGTTGGTGTCCCGGCCGCAAAACGGTATAGTATTTGCCTGTCCGGTGGTCCCCTCGGTTGTGATCGTCCTGCCTTCGTTCCCGCCCAGCGTCGCTCGTTGATCCTGTTGATGGCCGCGCGTCAGGGTCGTCGCCCACGGTATGCCGTGCGCCGCGGCGGGATGCGGGCCTCGCGTCAGCTTTGCGTCGATGTGCGGCCGTCGTCGCCTGCGGCGGCGATTGCCGATAGCCCGGTGTGCTGAGTCCGTCTCGAGTCGATCGTGGCGATCCTGTCGCCACCAGACCAAGCCCAGGAGTCGTTTGTCAATGGCAACTCGCGCCGTCCGCCGTCTTCAGCCCTCCGAGATCCGTCACTTCGGCAGCCGTCGCGCTTCGCACAACATCCCCGACCTCACCGAGATCCAGACGCGGTTCTACGACGCCTTCCTGCAGTACGACGTGCCGGCCGCGAAGCGGAAGGATCACGGCATCGAGGGCGTGCTCCGCGAGATCTTTCCGATCGAGAGTTATGACCGCACGGTGAAGATCGAGTACCTGCGGTACGAACTCGGCAAGCCTCGATACAGCCCGGACGAGTGTCGCCAGCTGCGGCTCACGTATGGGCGGCCGCTTCGCGTGGTCCTCCGGCTGACCCGCGAGCAGCCCATCGAGGAAGAGGTCTATCTCGGCGACGTCCCGATCATGCTGGGCGGCGGCGAGTTCATCATCAACGGTGCCGAGCGGGTGGTGGTGAGCCAGCTGCATCGTTCGCCCGGCATCGACTTCGTGGCCGACACGGAGTCGACCGACCGCAAGACGTACAACTGCCGCATCATCCCCGAGCGCGGCAGCTGGATCGAGCTCAATGTGTCCAAGAAGGACACGCTCCAGGTGCGGATCGACCAGAGCGGCAAGTTCTCGGCCCTGACGCTGCTGCGGGCCATGGACCCGAAGTACAGCCACGACTCGGAGATCCTCAAGCTCTTCTATTCGACCGAGAAGCTGAAGACCGAGGGCGGACGCTACGTGGCCAAGGTCGAGGGCAAGATCGCCGTCGACGACATCGTCTATCCCAAGGGGAGCGAGCGGGCGGGCGAGATCATCGTCGACGCCGGCTGCAAGATCACCAAGGACCAGGCGGAGCTGATCTGCACGTCCGGCCTCAAGGCGGTGGAGGTGATGCAGGAGCAGAAGGTCCCGCTGATCATCAACAGCCTCCGCGAGGATGCCGACGAGTCGAAGCGGCGGACCGGCGTGGCCCCGAGCCACGAGGACGCGATGATCCGCATCTACCAGCGGCTCCGTCCCGGCAATCCGCCGGCCCTCGACAAGGCCAAGGCGCTGTTCGACGAGAAGTTCAAGGATACGAACCGCTACCGGCTCGGTCGCGTGGGGCGGTTCCGCATCAACCGCAAGCTCGGCCTGCAGGTGCCGGAGACGGAGATGACGCTCCGTCCCGAGGACCTGATCGCGGCGATTCAGTACATGCTGAAGCTGAGCGACGGTGAGGGCGAGGTCGAGGTCGACGACATCGACCACCTGGGTAATCGCCGGCTGCGGACCATCGACGAGCTGGCCAGCGACGAGCTGCGGAAGGGCTTCCTGAAGCTCCGCCGCACGGTCCAGGAGCGGATGAGCCTCAAGGACGTCGCGGAGATGTCGCCCCGGACGCTCATCAACCCCAAGAGCATTTCCGCGGCGATCGAATACTTCTTCGGCCGCGGCGAGCTGTCGCAGGTCGTGGACCAGACCAACCCGCTCTCGATGCTCACGCACGAGCGGCGGCTCTCGGCGCTCGGGCCGGGGGGGCTCAACCGCAAGCGGGCGGGCTTCGAAGTCCGCGACGTGCACATCTCCCACTACGGCCGGATCTGCCCGATCGAGACGCCGGAAGGCACGAACATCGGCCTGATCTCGAGCCTCGCCATCTATTCGGGCGTCGACTCCTACGGGTTCCTCGTCACGCCGTATCGGAAGGTCTCGAAGTCGAAGCTCACCGACGACGTGGTCTGGCTGCGGGCCGACGAGGAGCACGAGGCCCACCTCGCTCCCGCCGATGCGACCGTCGTGGACGGCAAGCTCGTGGGCGACAACATCATCGCCCGCTACCGTGGCGACTTCGTGCTCGTGCCGGCCGAAGACATCGAGTACATCGACGTGGCGCCGAGCCAGATGGTGGGCGTGTCGGCCGGCTTGATCCCCTTCCTCGAGCACGACGACGCCAACCGGGCGCTCATGGGCTCCAACATGCAGCGGCAGGCCGTGCCGCTGCTCGTGACGGAGCCGCCGATCGTGGCCACCGGCATGGAGCGCGACGTGGCCACGAACTCCGGCCTCCTCGTGCGGGCGCTCAAGAAGGGCACGGTGTCGTACGTCGATGCCGAGTCGATCGAGGTCACGCCGCCGGGAGCCGCGGCCCCCGACGTCTACCCGCTCCGCAAGTACTCGGGTCTCAATGAGCGGACGTGCCAGAACCAGAAGCCGATCGTGGTGCTCGGCCAGAAGGTCGAGAAGGGCGAGGTGATCGCCGACGGTGCCGCGACCTACAAGGGCGAGCTGGCCCTCGGTCGCAACGTGCTCGTCGGGTTCATGGCGTGGGATGGGTTCAACTTCGAGGACGCGATCATCATCAGCGAGGAGCTGGTGGAGGACGACGTCTACACCTCGATCCACATCGAGGAGTACGACATCGAGATCCGCGACACGAAGCTCGGCCGCGAGGAGTTCACCCGCGACATCCCCAACGTCGGCGAGCGGGCCCTGCACAACCTCGACGAGAGCGGCATCGTGCGGATCGGCACGTACGTGCGGCCCGGCGACATTCTGGTGGGCAAGGTCTCGCCGAAGAGCAAGACAGAGCTCACGCCCGAGGAGAAGCTGCTGCACGCGATCTTCGGCCGGGCCGGCGAGGACGTGAAGAACGACTCGCTCGAGGTGCCGTCGGGTGTCGAAGGCATCGTGATCGCCACCGAGAAGTTCTCGCGGCAGATGAGCCTCTCCGAGGAAGAGCGGCGGGAGTTCCAGAAGCAGCTCAAGGAGACCGAGAGCCAGGGCAACCTGCGAATCGCCGAGGCCTTCGCGGCCATGGTCGCGGAGATCGAGAAGATCCTGCAGAAGCCCCTCACGGCCGAGGACGGCAGCCCGCTCGTCCGCAACCAGGACCACAAGGTGGTGGCGGAACGGGCCGCCGCGTTCAAGCCCGACGAGTTCGACGTCCGCTCGCCGCAGCGCAAGGCCGACATCGACAAGATCGTGAAGGCGATGTGGCCGGCCGTCGAGGAGGCGATCGACGGCAAGGAGCGGACGCTCAACAGCATGAAGCGCGGCGACGAGCTGCGGCCGGGCGTGCTGCAGATGGTGAAGGTCTACGTCGCCGCCAAGCGGGTGATCTCGGTCGGCGACAAGATGGCCGGTCGGCACGGCAACAAGGGTGTGATCGCCAAGATTCTCCCCAAGGAGGAGATGCCGTTCCTGGCCGACGGAACACCGCTGCAGATTCTCCTCAATCCGCTGGGCGTGCCGAGCCGCATGAACGTCGGGCAGATCCTCGAGACGCACCTCGGCTGGGCCGGGAAGATTCTCGGCTTCCAGGCGATCACGCCGGTGTTCGACGGGGCGAGCGAGGACGACATCAACAAGGTGCTCGACGACGCGCACCTTCCCCGGCACGGCAAGGCGCAGCTCTTCGACGGCCGCACCGGCGAGCGGCTCGAGCAGGAGACGACGGTGGGCTACATCTACATGCTGAAGCTCCACCACCTCGTCGACGACAAGGTCCATGCCCGCTCCACCGGCCCGTACTCGCTGATCACGCAGCAGCCCCTCGGCGGCAAGGCCCGGTTCGGCGGGCAGCGGTTCGGGGAGATGGAAGTGTGGGCGCTCGAGGCCTACGGGGCGGCCTACATCCTCCAGGAGCTGCTCACCGTGAAGAGCGACGACGTGGAGGGGCGGACGAAGATCTACGAGAGCATGGTCAAGGGCGAGAACACGCTCGAGGCCGGCACGCCGGCCAGTTTCGACGTGTTGACCAACGAGATTCGTGGTCTCGCGCTCAACATGCAGCTCGAGAAGCGGCGCGAGTGATGGCGTGCCTCCCGGGCGACGCCGCGGCGTCCGGGGGGTGGCCGAGGCGGTCGCGGAGCGGGTCGGCCGTCCGGGTCGGCGAGTTGGTCGGGCGGATCTCAGCACAGCACTGAACGCAGAAAAAGGGAGATGACACGTGAGCATCGGTGAAGCCACCTACGATCGCGTCAACGACTACTCGGCCGTGAAGATCAGCCTGGCCCGGCCGCACGACATTCGCAGCTGGTCGTTCGGCGAGGTGAAGAAGCCCGAAACGATCAACTACCGCACCTTCCGTCCCGAGAAGGACGGCCTGATGTGCGAGAAGATCTTCGGACCCGAGAAGGACTGGGAGTGCTCCTGCGGCAAGTACCGCGGCATGAAGTACAAGGGGATGATCTGCGACCGCTGCGGCGTGAAGGTCACCCACTCCCGTGTTCGCCGCAAGCGCATGGGCCACATCGAGCTCGCCGCGCCGGTCGTGCACATCTGGTTCTTCAAGGCGATGCCGAGCCGGCTCGGCGCCCTGCTCGACATGAAGACGTCGAGCCTCGAGAAGGTGATCTACTTCCAGGATTACGTGGTCCTCGACCCGAAGGACACGCCGCTCAAGAGGCAGCAGCTGCTCACCGAGGAGGAGTATCGCGAGGCCCGGGCGACGCACGGCGACGGGTCGTTCGACGCGGAGATGGGGGCCGAGGCGGTCCGCAAGCTCCTGCTCGGGCTCGACCTCGTGACGCTCTCCCGCGAACTCCGCGAGGAGCTGGCGACCACCAACTCGAAGCAGAAGAAGAAGGATCTCGTCAACCGGCTGAAGATCGTGGAGAGCATCCGCGACAGCGAGAACAAGCCCGAGTGGATGGTGCTCGACGTGATCCCCGTGATCCCGCCGGACCTCCGGCCGCTGGTGATGCTCGACAGCGGCAACTTCGCCACCAGCGACCTCAACGACCTGTACCGGCGCATCATCAACCGCAACAACCGGCTGAAGAAGCTCGTCGACCTCAACGCCCCCGAGGTGATCATCCGCAACGAGAAGCGGATGCTGCAGCAGTCGGTCGACGCGCTGTTCGACAACAACCGCTGCAAGCGGCCGGTGCTGGCCTCGAGCAACCGCCCGCTCAAGAGCCTGACCGACATGATCAAGGGCAAGCAGGGCCGGTTCCGTGAGAACCTGCTCGGCAAGCGCGTCGACTACTCGGCCCGTTCGGTGATCGTGGTCGGCCCGAACCTCCGCCTCCACCAGTGCGGTCTGCCCAAGAAGATCGCGCTGGAGCTCTATCAGCCGTTCATCATCCGGCGGCTCAAGGAACTCGGCCACGCGGACACGATCAAGAGCGCCAAGAAGATGCTCGAGCGGAAGGACGCCGAGGTGTGGGACATCCTCGAGGAGGTGATCCGCAACCACCCCGTGCTCCTCAATCGCGCCCCCACGCTGCACCGCATGGGCATCCAGGCATTCGAGCCCGTGCTCGTCGAGGGCAACGCCATCAAGCTGCATCCCCTCGTCTGCAAGGGATTCAACGCCGACTTCGACGGCGACCAGATGGCCGTGCACCTGCCGCTGTCGATCGAGGCTCAGGTCGAGGCCCACACCCTCATGCTCTCGACCAACAACATCTTCAGCCCGGCCAACGGCGCGCCGATCATCTCGCCGTCGCAGGACGTGGTGATGGGTTGCTACTACCTCACCATGGCCATTCCCGGCCGCAAGGGCGAGGGCATGGTGTTCAAGGACTTCGCCGAGGTGGAGATCGCCCATTCGCTGGGCAAGGTCGACACCCACGCGAAGATCAGGGTGAAGCTGGCCGGCAATCGCCGGCTCAAGACCGACGTCGAGGCACTCGGCAAGCCGGGCGCCGTGATCGAGACGACCGCCGGCCGCGTGCTCTTCAACTCGGCGCTGCCCGAGGGGATGCTCTTCTACAACATCCCGATGCGGTCGAGCGAGCTGGCCCGGGTGATCTCGGACTGCTATCAGACGCTCGGTCGGCGGCGCACGATCGACCTGCTCGACGACATGAACCGCGTGGGCTTCAGCTGGAGCACCAAGAGCGGGCTGTCGTTCGCCACGGACGACCTGATCACCCCGCTCAGCAAGACGCGGATCATCGGCGATGCCGAGAAGGGCGTGCTCAAGATCCTCAAGCAGTATCAGAAGGGCATGATCACCGACGGCGAGCGGTACAACCAGGTGCTCGACGTGTGGACGCACGCCCGCGAGCAGATCACCAAGGAGATGATGGCGGAGCTGGAGCAGGACACCGACGCGAAAGACAATCGCCGCGCCGGCTACGTGAATCCGATCCACCTCATGGCCCACTCCGGCGCCCGTGGCGGCGTGGAGCAGATCCGCCAGCTGGCGGGCATGCGCGGCCTGATGGCCAAGCCGTCGGGCAAGATCATCGAGACGCCCATCAAGGCCAACTTCCGGGAAGGCCTGACGGTGCTCGAATACTTCAGCTCCACCCACGGTGCCCGCAAGGGTCTGGCCGACACGGCGCTCAAGACGGCCGACTCGGGCTATCTGACCCGTAAGCTGGCCGACGTGGCGCAGAACGTCGTGGTGACGATGCATGACTGCGGCACCACGCAGGGCATCAACAAGGGCGTGATCTACCGCGGCGAAAAGGTCGAGGTCGGGCTGGCGGACAGCATTCGGGGCCGCGTCAGCCGCGGTGACATCCGCAATCCGGTCACCGACGAGGTGGTCGTGCACGAGGACGAGCTGATCACGCCGAAGGTGGCGCGGCGGGTCGAGGAGCTGGGCCTGGAGAAGATCCAGGTGCGCAGCCCGCTCACCTGCGAGGCCCCGCTGGGTGTCTGCCGGCTGTGTTACGGCATGGACCTGTCGACCGGCTCGCTGGTCGAGGAGGGCATGGCGGTGGGCATCATCGCCGCCCAGAGCATCGGTGAGCCGGGCACGCAGCTGACGATGCGGACCTTCCACATCGGCGGCGTCGGCCAGCGGGCCATCGAGGAGAGCGAGTACAAGGCCAAGCGCGGCGGCACCGTGCGGTTCACCCGTCTGCGGACGGTGCAGAACGAGCACGGCGAGGCGGTCGTGCTGGCCCGCAACGGCGAGATCGCGATCATCGACGCCAAGGGGCGCGAGCTCGACAAGTTCGAGATTCCCGCGGGCGCGATCCTCAAGGTGAAGGAGAACGACGAGGTCAAGCCGGGCACCGTGCTCGTGCAGTGGGATCCCCACTCGATCCCGATTCTTTCGGAAGTGGCGGGCAAGGTCCGCTACGAGGACGTCGTGGAGGGCGAGACGCTCCGGGTCGAGAAGGATCCGAGCGGCCACTTGCGGCGCATGGTGATGGAGCACAAGGGTGTCTACCATCCGCAGGTCGTGCTCGAGGACGAGACGGGCAAGATCCTCGACTTCTACTACCTGCCGGAGAAGGCCTACATCGAAGTGTCGCCGGGCGAGATGGTGGCCGCCGGCCACATCCTCGCGAAGACGCCGCGCGAGGCGTCGGGCACGCAGGACATCACCGGGGGTCTGCCCCGGGTGACGGAGATCTTCGAGGCTCGGAAGCCGAAGGATCCGGCCATCATGGCCGAGATCGACGGCAAGGTGGAGCTGCTCGGCGAGAAGCGGCGCGGCAAGCGCACGATCGTGGTGAAGAACGAGAGCGGCATCGAGCGCGAGCACCTCGTGACGCACGGCAAGCATCTCCGGGTGCACGCGGGCGACATCGTGAAGGCCGGCGAAGCCCTGGTGGACGGGCCGCTCGTGCCGCACGACATCCTCCGGATCTCCGGCGAGGAGGCGGTGCAGCAGTATCTCACCCGCGAGATCCAGAACGTGTACCGCAGCCAGCGCGTCGACATCGACGACAAGCACATCGAGATCATCGTGTCGCAGATGCTGCGGAAGGTGAAGATCGAGACGGTCGGCGACACGAACCTGCTCCCGGGCAGCGTGCTCGACCGGTTCGAGTTCCGCGCCGCCAACGACCGGCTGGCCGAGTGCGTGCGGATCACCGACAAGGGCGACAGCGAGTTCGCCGTCGGCAGCATCGTTCCGAAGGACGTGCTCGCTCAGGCCAATGCCCAGATCGAGACGCTGGGCGGCGCCCCGGCCAAGGGCGCGAAGCCGAAGCCGGCGACCGCCAGCACGCAGCTGCTCGGGATCACCAAGGCGAGCGTGCAGAGCTCGAGCTTCATCTCGGCCGCCAGTTTCCAGGAGACAACCAAGGTGCTCACGGAGGCGGCCTTGGCGGGCAAGACCGACAACCTCGTCGGCCTGAAGGAGAACGTCATCCTCGGCCACCTGATTCCGGCCGGGACGGGCTTCGGCACGTTCCAGACGGCGGAGGTCCGGGTGCGGCCCGAGGCGCTCGATTCGCTGCGGATGGACCGGGAGAACGTGCTCGCCCGTCAGTTCCCGCTGCTGGAGGCTGCCGCCCCGGCGGACGCCCTGGGCGAGGCCCCGGCGGACGTCGGCGGTTCCGACGGATCCGTGGCGGCTGAGTGAATCGTGACGGATCGACCGCCCCTGCGGGCGGTCGATCCGGTGGGCCCGGCACGATCGGGGCGGCCGGCATCGTTGTCACGGTCGATAGGTTTGTCAGGCCGGGCCTTTTGCAGGGGCGTTCCAGCCGAACTACCGTTGGGGGGCCTGTGGTGTCCCCGGTCCCGGCGGAGTTCGGCCCATGCTGCGATTCGCGATCCCCTGCCTCGTGGTCACCGTTCTCACGGGAGCCCCGGCCTCGGGACAGGTCGGTCCCTACAACCCGTATGCCATGGCCGAGGACGCGCCGCCGCCGCTGGCGGCCGACGGCACGATCCAGTGGGGCGTGTTCTACAAGTCGGCCAAACTCCAGCGCGCCTACGAGCGGCTCTGGAGCCTCGGCGCCTGCCGCGGCTCGAATCGGGCGATCACCGTGCCCGTTGCCGAGAACAAGCTCGTGATCGATCGGCTCCCCGAGGCGGAGTTCCGTGGCGTGGTGCAGGGCGCCACGGGTGATCTCGCCGGGGGCATGGTGGCCTTCACCCTCGACTCGACCTCGCCGGATGGCACCGAGGCGCTCGTGGCCCAGCTGCACCCGGCCGGCGTGTCGAGGCTCGCCGTGAGGGGCCCCGTGCCCGCCGCCGTGCTCACGAGCAACGCCGTGGTTCGCGTTCGGGCGCGGGTCGACGAGCGGGGCCGGGGCATCGAGCCGGTCGCTGCGTTCGAGATCGTCGTCCCGCCAGCGGACTTCCGCCCCGATGCCATCCGGCCCGGCCAGCTCGACACCATCGTCGGCGTGGTGCAGGCGGTGCGCCGCGACGCGGTCGTGCTCCGCGTCGATGCGGGCGAGATCCGCCGGGTGACGCTCGCGGTGACCGACGACGTGGCGGTCACCGTCGACGCCCCGCGGCTCGACCTCGTGGCGGCCGGCGACCGGATCGAAGTCCGGGGCAGGATGTGGACGGGCGACGGGGCCCAGGCCGGCGGCACGGTCTTCGCGTCGGACGTGATCGTCACCAAGGCGTCGGCAGAGTCGGCCCCGGGGGCCACGACGATCGGCGTTCGCTGAGCGGGGCATCCGCTCCCGACACGACGCCGGCTGGAATCCGGTCCGCGGCGGGCCTAGCCTAGAGGCCGTCCAGGATTCCGCCCCTCAGGCATGGGGCCGAAGTGGCCTGGCGTCGGAGGCAGGCATGACCGGTCGGGTGGACAGGCCGCGGTCACGGAAGCCGTCGCGGAGCGGCGACGGCCCCGCTCGAGCCTTGGCCGTCCGCACGGTCCGCCGCCGGCTCCACGCCGTGTGGAAGGATCTCGATGCCGCCTGCAGGGACGAGGGGGACGCCGAGACGATTCACCGCCTGCGGGTCGCGTCGCGTCGGGCGATCGCCGCCCTCGACGCCTTCGGCACGCTGATGCCGGGCGGCTCGCGTCGCTGGTTCCGCCGGCGGCTGCGTGACCTGCGGCGGGCGGCGGGCGCTGCCCGGGATCTCGACGTGCTCGCCGACCGCCTGACCGACGACGTGCCGCCATCGCCGGCGTCGGCGGCGCGGCGGCGCCTCGTCGCGATGCTGGCCCGGCGCCGGCCGATCGCCCGCCGCCCTGTCGTGGCGGCCCGCGAGCGGCTCGTGGCGGCCGGCTGGACGGAGCGGGTCGCGGACCTGGTCGATCGCCTGGCCGCCGGCCGCACGAATCCGTCCGCACGCGACTACTCGCGGAGGCGGCTGAAGCGGGCCGTCCGTCGCTTCTTCGAGCGGGCCGACCGCAACATCAGCCGCGGCGCCGAACTGCATCGCCTGCGGATCGACGGCAAGCGGCTCCGGTACACGCTCGAGATCTTCGCGACGCTGCTCGCGCCAGACCACAGGCGGCGCTGCGAGAAGACGCTCGAAGCCCTGCAGGAGGGGCTGGGGCGGTACACCGACCACGAAGCGATCGCCGATCGGCTTCGTCGCTGGTCGGATCAACCCGTCGTCGAAGCGGACCGCCGGCTCCTGGATACGATGGGGCGGGCCGAGCACGATGCCGCCGATCGGGCGCGGAAGCGGTTCGTGAAGTGGTGGACGCGCTCCCGCCGGCGGGACCTGCGCCGCTGCTTTCGCCGGGCCCTCGAGCGGGAGTCGGCATGAGCACGAGGCGTTCCCCGGCCCGCCGGACGTGGTTCATGCCGCTGCTCTGGCTGCTGCCGGTCGCGCTGGCGGTGGCCGCCTGGGCGACGATCGGCCGCGACCGGCCCGCCGGGGGGCCCCGGGGCACAGCGGGTTTCGAGGCCACGACCGGCGGCCGGACGCGGGTGTCGGGATCGGCTCCCGGGGGCATGGTCTGGATTCCCGGCGGCGAGTTTTCGATGGGCTGCGATGATCCGCGGGGGAAGCCGTTCGGCGGCCACGACGCGATGACCGACGCACGGCCGATCCATCGGGTCCGCGTCGATGGCTTCTGGATGGATGCCAGGGAAGTCACCAACGATCAGTTCGCCGAGTTCGTGGCCGCGACCGGCTACGTGACCGTGGCGGAGCGGCCGCCGCGGGCGGAGGACTTCCCGGGCGCGTTGCCGGAGAATCTCGTGGCGGGATCGATCGTGTTCGCGCCGCCGCCGGAGCCGGTGCCGCTGCGGGACGCGACCGGCATGGCGCACCTGCAGTGGTGGGCCTACGTGCCCGGCGCCTGCTGGCGGCATCCGGAGGGACCGGACAGCGATCTCGCCGGCCGCGGCGATCACCCCGTGGTGCACGTGGCCTTCGATGATGCCGTCGCGTATGCGGCCTGGGCCGGCAAGCGGCTGCCGACCGAGGCCGAATGGGAGTGTGCCGCCCGGGGGGGATTGGCGGGGGCGATGTACCCCTGGGGCGATGCGTTCCGCCCCGACGGCACGTGGATGGCCAACACGTGGCAGGGGCGGTTTCCGGTCGAGGACTCGGCCGCAGACGGCTTCCGGGGCGTGGCCCCGGTGGGCCGGTATCCCGCGAACGGCTACGGCCTGTTCGACATGGCCGGCAACGTGTGGGAGTGGTGCAGCGACTGGTACCGGCCCGACACCTATGCGGAGGATCACCGCGACGGCGTTGCGGTCGATCCGCGAGGGCCGGACTCGAGCTTCGATCCCGCCGAGCCCGGGCAGCCCAAGCGGGTGCAGCGGGGCGGCTCGTTCCTCTGCAGCGACGGCTACTGCGCCCGGTACGTCGTCGGCACGCGGGGCAAGGGGGAGGCCTCCAGCGCCACCAACCACATCGGGTTCCGCTGCGTGCGGGCACCGTGACCCGGCGCCGTCAGCCCGGCTTTCGCCGCATCTGGTCGCGGAGGCCCGCGAGCGTGCGGGTGTTGGCCACGTCGTCAGGCTCGAGCCCCGCCCGCCGGGCCTGGAGGATGCCGCAGCGCATCACGTCGAGCCCCCGGGTGGAATGGGCGTCGGTCGAGATCACCAGCCTGACACCCGCGCGCTTCGCCGCCGCCGCATGGCGGTCGTCGAGGTCGAGCCGCCAAGGATTGGCGTTGATCTCCAGAAAGGTGCCGGTTCGGGCCGCCGCGGCGATCACCGCCTCGATGTCGACGTCGTACGGCGGGCGGCGGTTGATGAGCCTGCCCGTGGGATGACCGATCACCCGCACGAACGGGTTCTCGATCGCCTCCACGATCCGGGCGGTGATCCGATCGCGGGGCTGATTCTGCCCGTAGTGCAGGCTGGCGACGACCCAGTCGGCCCGCGCGAGGATCTCGTCGGGGAGATCGAGCCCGCCGCGTTCCAGCATGTCGACTTCGATCCCCTTGAGCACCACGATCGGCGGCGTGCCCTCCGCGGCGAGCGATTCGTTGAGCCGATCGATCTCGTCCCACTGCCGCAGCAGTCGGTCGCGATCCAGGCCGCGGGCCATGGTCACGCGCTGCCCGTGGTCGGTGATCGCGATGTACTCGAGACCGCGAGCCACCGCGGCGCGGACCATGTCGGCGAGGGTGTCTTCGCCGTCGGTGGCCGTGGTGTGCATGTGCAGGTCGCCCCGGATATCGGCGAGCTCGACGAGCACCGGCAGCGTGCCGGCCGCGGCCCGCTCGAGCTCATCCCGGCCTTCGCGGAGCTCGGGTGGAATCCAGGCGAGCCCGACCGCCGCATACACCTCCGCTTCGGTGCGGCCCGCCACCGTGCCGGATGAGTCGGGGCGCCCGCCGGCGGTCGGCGGCTCGAGCCGATGCACGCCGTACTCGTTGATGGTCAGACCGCGGTCGCGGGCCCGCGAGCGGAGCTTGACGTTGTGCTCCTTCGAGCCGGTGAAGTACTGCAGGGCCGCGCCGAAGGACGCGGCCGGCACGACCCGAAGATCGATCTGCAGGGCTTGCGGGCCGCGGATGCTCATGCGCGTGTCGCCCCGCTGCAGCACGGCGGCGGTTTCGGGCCATGCGGCCAGCCGATCCATCACGGCCGCCGCGTCGTCGCCATCGACCACCAGGTCGAGGTCGCCCACCGTCTCACGCCCTCGTCGCCAGCTGCCGGCGGCCTCGACCTGCCTGGCCGCCGGGCACTGCCGCAGCCACGCGAGCAGACTGCCGGCGACGTCGTCGGCCTGCTCCCAGAGGAGCCGCGCATGGCCCGGGTCCATCGCGAACGCGATGTTGCCGAGGATCGCCGCCTGGGTCTTGGCCCCGAAGCCCTTGAGCTCCGCCACGCGTCCCTCGCGGCAGGCGGCTTCGAGCTCAGGGAGCGAGCCGATGCCGAGCTGGTCGACGAGTGATTTCGCCTTCTTGGGGCCCAGCCCCGGCACCCGCATGAGCTCGAAGGCCACCGCAGGCACGCGGGCCTGCAACTCGTCGAGCAGCGGCAGGCGGCCGGTGTCGAGCAGGACCTCGATCTTGCCGGCGAGATCGGCGCCGATGCCGTCGAGATCGGTGAGCCGCCGTGCGGGATCCCCGCGAACGCCCGCCAGCGGCTCGACCAGCGTGCCGATCGTGCGGGCGGCCCCACGATACGCCCGGATGCGAAAGGCGTTCTCACCCTCGTATTCGAGGAGGTCCGCCACCTGCTCGAACGCAGCGGCGATGTCGGCGTTCGTCACGAGGGCCTCGACACGGCGATCCGGCGGCAACGGCGTCCGCCCGGAACGGAAGTGTCGGGGGAGCGGCGGCGTCTGGCAAGCCGCCGCCCCGGGTCACTGCTGCAGCCGGGCCGGCAGGGCCGCCGTCGGATAGCCGGGTCGACGTCCGATCGGCGAGGCATCGAGCATGGCGGGCTGCCACGAGGTGGTGTGGCCCGTCGGCTCGAGCAGCCGAGGGAAGGCGCCGGTCGAAGCCTTCGGCCCGGGGCCGGGGACGACCGGCATCCCCTGCGGTCCGCCGATCGTGCCCGAGGTCGCGGGAGGCGCCTGGGGAGCTGTCGCCGACGGAGCGGTCGTGCCGTTGGAGGGCGAGAGCGCGGGGGGCGCGACCGGTGCCGCGGAGGCCCGCGGCATTTCCGGGATCGGCCTGAGCGACGGCGACGGCGTCGCGGCCGGCGTCGGCGCGAGGACGGGCGGCTGCGTGGCCTGCGGCTGGATGCCGGCCTGCGGCATCGTCGGCATGAAGCTGCCCGATTGCGGGGTGATCGGCTGCTGGTAGGTCTGCTGCGGCACGCCCGTCGCCGGCAGGGCCGGCGGCGCGGAGCCGGGCACGAGCTGCTGGGGGATGTCGGGGCCCGCCGCTCCCCAGCCCTGGGGAGCAGTCTGCACCGGCGCGACCGGCGCGGCGAACGGGCTGGTGGCGGGGGCGGCGGCAGCGGCAGCGGCAGCCGGGGCAGCGAACGCCGGCTGGCCCGCGGCCGGGTAGCCGCCGCCGTAGCCGGGCTGCATCTGCACGTACTTCGTCGTGGTCACCGCACGGTACTGCGTGACCGGCACGTTCACGGCCTGCTGCACGTACTGCGTGACGGGCTGCATGCACTCGCGGGTGCAGCCCGTGCAGGGGTCGACCTCGCACGACGGCTTGTAGGTCGTCACCGGCACGGTCTGGTACTGGGTCCGGTAGGTCGTCTCGGGCACGTAGCTCGTCTGCTGTACGGGCACCATCACCGGCGGTGGAGGCGCGGGAACCGGCGCCACCATCGGTGCCATCACCGGCGCGGCCACGGGCGCCACCGGGGCCACGGCATACGCCGTGGGCCTGCGGCAACATCCGGCGAACAGGCTGTCGAGACAGCACTGCGCGTCGGCGCGGCCTCCGAAGCCCGCGAGGACTCCCAGCGCGGCGGTCGCAATCCGGTCGAGACGAGGCATCTTCATCGCACCTTCCTCCATGCGCCGAGCCCACGGACCGTTGGCCGTGCAGACCTTGGCACCACGCAAACCTAGGTTCCGCGGAGGACGTGCCGTCGGAAAAAAAACCTGGCGATTCGTGAATTCCCGCGACCGCCACGTCACGACCGTCAGCACCGTCACGACCGCTCCCTGCGGGGGCGTGGTGGGCCCGGATTCGGCGTGGGCCGTGACGGTCAGCGGTCGCCGAGTCCATCGGCGGCCGAGCACCAGGCCGCAGGGGAGTGGCGGCGTGCCCGACGCTCGAAGCGGTCGTAGAGATCGTAGAGCGCTTCCCGGAGGTTGCCGGCGTGTCGCCGACAGGCGTCATCGATGTCGTCGCCCGTGATCAGCCCGCCATGATCGGGAAGCAAGGCGACCACCTCGGCGAGCAGGCCGGGCGAGGTCTCGCAGCGGGCCAGAATCGGAAGCCCGGCCCGTCCGTGGGCGGTGACCACCACCCGCAGCCCGCGGGCCGCCGCGATGAGCCTGACGAGGGACGCGGTGCCGGGAATCGCCCGCTCCCAGCCGTCGCAGGCCACGAAGCCCTGGCGGCGGGCGGCCAGCACGGCCGCGAGTGGCCGCCAGCTGTCGAGGGGCGCTCGCACGCGCACCGCCGTCACGGTCGGCTCCGCGGCGGCCGCCGCCCTCGTGAGCGCCGCCAGCAGCGTCGACTTCCCGTGGCCGTGCGGCCCGATGATCGCGACCACGCGGCCGGGTGCGAGTCGGGCGAGCAGTCGCGTCGCGTCGATGGGGCGGCCGTGCGGCCCGAGGGGCGGCAGCCTGCCGGGCCGCGTGAACCGGGTCGCGAACGGATTCGTGGGCAGGCGACGGGACGGCGCGGGCATCATGGAGCAGGATCCGTGATCGGCATCGCCGGCGGCACGCGCCCCACGGAGAACTCGTGCTCCGACACGAAATCGCGGCCACCGGCGAAGAAGTACCGCACCCGCACGCACCAGCGCACCTTGACGATCACGCCCTCGTACGACAACGGGCTCGCGGGCAGCACGACGTCGAACCGGGCTCCGGACGCGGCGGGCGGCAGCAGCTCCGGATCGACGACCCGCTCGAAGAAGTGCACCCCCAGGTCCTCCTCGCCCTTGCCCTCCGTGTACCAGAGGACGGAATGCTCGACGGCCCGCGGGGGATCGTCGGCAGCGAGCCCCTCGCCTTCATAGCGAACCGCAAGGGGATCGAGGGGTTCGTAGCCGCGATCGAGGCGGTCGAAGTGCACGGTGATCCGAGGAGCGTCGGGCATGGCGGTCAGATGGCAGCAGGTGAGGCAGTGGCGGCCGGTGCCGTGGCTCGAGCCGCCGGGAACACGACCAGCGGGAAGGTGCGGATGAACGCCGGCCAGCGGGCCGGCGTGCCGCGGACGACCAGCATCCAGCGAACGGCATTGTGCTCGGTCGTCAGCGAGTGCATCGCGGTCGCGGGGATCGTCATCGCGACGCGGGCTTCGAATCGTGTGCCCGGCGAGAGCTGCACCGCCTCCCAGGCGGCCACCGGCTGCCTGCAGACCACCAGCCGTTCGGTGCGGGTGTCGGTGCCGAGCCGGAACGTCGCCTGCTCGACGGCTTCGAGGGTGAGTTCGAGCGTGTCGAGTGTCCCCGTGCCGCCTTGGGCCAGGAGAACGTCGTAGGTCGAGCCCGGCCGCAGCGGCTGCCCGCCGATCTCGACCTGCGTCGTGCCGATCGCGGTCGCGATCACGAGCCGCCGCGCGAAGACGATGATCCCGGCGATGCCGACCACCGCGAAGGGCACGAGCAACCCGAGGAGCAGCCAGTCGGTTCGCCCTCCGAGCAGGTCGATGCCGGCGTTGATCCCCAGCACGACCAGCACCGTGTTCCAGAGGGCCGCGAAGATGCCGACGCCCATCAGGGTCCAGCCCTCGGGGCTGTCGATCGGCAGGCGATAGGCGAGCACCGTGCCCGGGGAGTTGACGTGGTCGTCGCAGGCGGGGACGGCCGGATGGTCGGGGGCTTGCCGCGGGGTGGCCGTGAGCGGGGCGAGCGCGCCGACGAGGCCGCCCGGCACGGCCCGCCGCTCCTCCGACGTCGCCCAGCGGACCAGCGCCCTGAGCAGCCCCGAGCCACCGAAGGTCACCAGCGCCCCTGGCAGCACCAGCGTCAGCAGCCACATCCACCAGTTGAATCCACGCTCCAGCACCACCACGGATGGATCGCCGGGGTCATACCAGGCAGGAACCCGAGCCCCGAGCCGCCACGCGCCGAGCCGCTCGACGGCGGCGGCACGGTCGGCGGTGATCGTGGACCGCGGCGATCGGCTCCACGACTCGACCGTGCGGTCCGCAACGTCGTAGCGGACCAGCAGCGTGGGCTGCCAGGTCGAGGTGGTGGAGCCGGTCGGCTCGACGACGCGGCGGCGCATCAGGCCCTTGCCGACGACGAGCCCCTCCGTCGCGGCGAACTCGTGGTTCATCCGCCATTCAGGCACGGCGACCCCCGAGAGGAGCAGTCCGCCGAAGACCAGCCCGGCCGCCAGCAGCGCGGCGTGAAACGCCGCGTCCCCCAGCGACGCCCAGGCCTGGGATCCGGTCCGCCGATGTCCTCTCTTTTTGCCGAAGAACCGCGGCAGTCTCACCGTCCGTCTCCTCGCCGGCAGCGGCACCGTCGGCCGCGGCCGACCGCTTGTCCGCCAGTATGCCGTCGGGCGGCTTCGGAATCACGCCGCCACGGAGAGGACCGTCACGAGGCGTGACCGACCGTCTCCGGCTGGGGCTCGGGAAGCTCGCCCGCGGCCCGCTGGGCGCGGAAGAACCCGATCTTCTCCAGCGCCTTGTAGACCTCCTCCAGCGTCTTCTCGCCGAAGTTGGAGATCGACAGCAGGTCGGCTCGCGTGCAGTTGAGCAGATCGTGGACCGTGAAGATCCCCCGCTCCTCGAGGCAGTTCGTGGTGCGGACCGACAGGCCGATCTCGGCCGTGCTCATTTCGAGCTTCTCGGCCATCTCGTCGGACTGCGTCAGATTCTTGTACGGCACTCGCGGCATGGGGTCCCTCCCGTGCGAATCGAGATTCTCTTGGCTGGCCGTGGGGCTCGCGCACCCGAACGCGGCAGCGACGCACTATACTGCATTGTTGCGGAAATCGCCTACCTCGTCCCGTGACGAAGGCGCCGCGGCCTTCGCATCCTGCCCGGGTTCACGCCCCGAGGCCCCGCATCGTGGACCCCGTGACCGGTTTCGCATCGCTCAACGAGTCGCAGCGGCGAGCAGCCACGCACGTCGCGGGGCCGCTGGTGGTGCTGGCAGGCCCTGGCAGCGGCAAGACCCGCGTGGTCACGCACCGGATAGCCCACCTGATCTCGGAGGGCGTGCCGCCGGAGCGGATCGTGGCCCTGACCTTCACCAACAAGGCCGCCGACGAGATGCGCCGCCGGGTCGCCGAGCTGGTGGGGCCGCAGCCGGTCGAGATGGGCACGTTTCACCGCTTCGCCGCGCGGCTGATCCGCCGGCATGCCCGGCTGGTGGGGCTCACGGGCGACTATTCGATCCTCGACCCCGACGATGCCGCGGGCGTGCTCAAGCGGGCGGTGAAGGCGATCGGCCTGACGGCGACGCACACGCCGATCGACCGCATCGCGGGGGTGATTTCACGGGCCAAGAACGACCTGCTGACACCGACCACGTTCGAGCCCCGCTGGGGCCGCCCGGCTGACGATCTCGCCCTCCGGGTCTGGCCCGCCTACCAGCAGATGCTCCTCCGCTCCGACTCGGTCGACTTCGACGACCTGCTGGTGCACGTGGCGACGCTCCTCGCGGACAACCCCGACCTCCGTCGGGAGCTCGACGCCCGGCATCGCTTCATCCTGGTGGATGAGTATCAAGACACCAACGCCGCGCAGTACGCCATCGTTCGCGGCCTGTCGATCGACCATCCCAACCTGGCGGTGACCGGCGATCCCGACCAGGCGATCTACGGCTGGCGCGGAGCGAGCATCCGCAACATCCTCGAGTTCGAGAGGGACTATCCCGCGGCGACCGTGGTCAAGCTCGAGCACAACTACCGGAGCACGGCCAACATCCTCGGCACCGCCGATCGCCTCATCGCCCACAACGCGCGGCGCAAGCCGAAGCGGCTGATCACCGCGGCCGAGCCCGGCGCGCCGGTGCGGATCGTGCTCGATGCGTCGGGCCTCGAGGAGGCGGAGCGGATCGCCGCCGAGATCGCCGCCGCCGTGGCGTCGGGCCGCCGGTCACCGCGGGAGTTCGCCATCCTGTTCCGGGCCAACGCCCTGTCGCGGACCTTCGAACTCGCGCTCCGAACCCGCGGCGTTCCGTACCGCCTCGTCCGCGGCCTGGAGTTCTTCAAGCGCCGCGAGATTCGCGACGTCGTGGCGTGGCTGCGGCTGCTGCGGAACCCGCGGGACGACGAGGCGGTGCTCCGCGTGGTGAACGTCCCGCCCCGTGGCATCGGCCGGCAGTCGCTCGACCGGCTGGCCGCCTGGGCCGAGGACCATGCCGCCACGCGGCTCGATGCCGCGGCCCGGGCGGCGGCGATCCCCGGCATGCCCAAGCGGGCGGTCGGCGCCTACGCCGCCTTCTCGCGGCTCGTGGCGGACCTCACGGACGTCGCGGCCCGCGAGACCTCCGTGGCGGCCATCATCGAGGCGGTGCTCGATCGCACCGGCTACCGGACGCTGCTCGCCGAGGAACAGGAGGACGACGAGGAGGGACAGGATCGGCTGGCCAACGTCGAGGAACTCGTGACCGCTGCCCGGCAGTTCGACGAGGCCGCCGGCCTGGCGCCGCCGGCAGCCGGCGATGCCACCGATGCACTCGGCGGGTTTCTCGAGACGACGGCGCTCGTGGCCGACACCGACGCCTGGGATCCGGGGGCCGACACGGTCTCGCTGATGACCCTGCACGCCGCCAAGGGGCTGGAGTTTCCCGTGGTGCACCTGGTGGCGATGGAGGACGGCATCCTGCCGCACGAGCGGAGCCTCGACAGCCCGGAGCACCTCGAGGAGGAGCGGCGACTGGTGTTCGTGGGGATCACCCGGGGCCGCGAGGAGGTGCACGCCAGCTGCGCGCGGATCCGCGACTATCGGGGCATGCGGCGGATCTCGGCGCCCAGCCTGTTCCTCGCCGAGATGCAGGGCAGCGAGACGATCGTGGTGGGCAGCGAGGCGCCCCCGGCCGACGCGGCCTTCGATCCGTTCGGTGACGCGGCGCGACGGCGCGGCGATGAGTTCGACGATCTCGTCCACGAAGATCCCGACGCCGCCCCGGCCCGCGCTGAGGCGCGGGTGATGCGCGGCGACGGGCTCACGATGGAGCGGGAGGACTCCCAGGCCGAGCCGGAGCCGCGCGGCCAGTCACCCCGACGGCGGAGCCCCACGGCGGCGATCGAACGGGCGTCCGACCTGGCCCGGAGAATGGCCGAAGCGGGGGCCGTGCCCCAGCGGCGCTACCAGCGTGGCCAGCGGGTGCGGCATGGCGAGTATGGCGAGGGCACGCTCGGCGGCATCAGCGGCACGGGCCCGCGGGCGGTGGGAACCGTGATCTTCGACGGGCCGGCAGGGACGCGGAAGTTCATTCTCGGCCACGGGGCACTCGAGCCGATCGACGATCAGCCCGCTCCCTGAGCCCGCCACCACTCGACCGTGGCCCGCAGGCCGGCGTCGAAATCCTGACGCGGCGACCAGCCGAGCAGAGCCCGGGCGCGGGAGATGTCGAGGCCGCGCCGGGGCT
>JBIIMU010000125.1:0-7080 GCA_044337845.1 Pirellulales bacterium
CGCCAGGAACGATGTGGCGCGGACCGCGGCCGCCCTGGAGCCGCTTTACGTGTGCCCGAGCGACGGGGCACCGCGGCTGATCGACGTGCTGGACTTCGGCGAGCCGAGCGCCGCGGCCACCCTGTCGGGAGCGGGCACGCTGATCACCCGGGCCCCGATGGCGTCGTATGCGGGCGTGCTGGGAACCAATGACCACGAGCACAACGGGCTGTTCGACGGCGTGTTCTTCCGCAACAGCCGGATCCGCCTGGGGCAGATCACCGACGGTGCGTCGAAGACCGTCTGCGTGGGCGAGCGGATGTGTCGCATGACCGAGGCGACGTGGCTGGGCAGCATCACGCGGAGCGACGTGGTCCACGCCGAGGGCTGGTGGCAGCAGCTGGGCTACCCGCATCGGTCGCACAACTATCGCCCGGCGAACGTGCAGACCACCTGCCATATCCGCTCGAGCGCTCCGAATCTGCCCACGAACAGCCCGAGCGGATTCTCCGGTCCGCATCCGGGCGGGTGCGGCTTCCTCAACGCGGACGGGTCGGTGCGACTGATCGGCGACGATGTCGATCTGGACACGTTCCGCGCGCTGGCCACCCGCGCCGGCGGCGAGGCCGTGGGGATGCCCTGACCGGTCGCCGCGGTCGCCGGATCGACCGGCGCGGCGCCCCGGAGCCCGTGCCGCCCGTCAGTGCGCGGCGGTCTTCGAGAACAGGTTCAGCACCACCACGCCGGCCACGATCAGCGCCATGCCGGCGATCGCCGCGGGGTCGAGCTTCTCGCCGTACACGAGCCAGCCGATCAGGGCGATCAGCGTGACGCCCGCCCCCGACCAGATCGCGTAGCCCACGCCCACCGGGATGCGCTCGAGCGTGAGCGACAGGAAATAAAAGGCGACTCCGTAGCCGGCCAGCACGCCGAGCGTGGGGCCGATCCTCGTGAAGCCGGCGGCGGTTTTCAGGAAGCTGGTGGCGATCACTTCGGCCGTGATCGCGATCGCGAGGTAGAGCCAGTGCATCGGTCGCCATCTCCCGTGTCGCCGCATCGACGCCGGCCGTCGAGCCTCTGCTAGAGTGTAGCCGTCGTCCCGACTTCGCCCCCGCCGCACGCCGCCCCGAGCACCAGCGCCCGCATGACCGCCGAACCGAATCCGTCCCGAGGCCAGACCGTCGATCAGATCCTCGCCGCGGCCACCGGCCACACCCGCGCCACGCTCCGCACGCTCGGCGAACTCGTGGGCAACGAGCCCACCACCACGCTCTCGCCCACCCAGTTCGCCGTGCGGCAGCTCGGCGTCGATCAGCTCGACCTCGCCAGCACGCGGTTCACGGGCCCGAGCACGTCGCTGTCGATCCTCGGCAACCTGATGCGGATCGAGATGGAGCGGCACGCGGGCCGGATCGTGGTGGGGTCGCCGGGCGACGACCTGCCGCCCACCTGGTCGCAGCTCGACGTGGGCCCCGACGAGAAGGTGGCGGTGCCGGGGCGGCTGGTCGTGTTCTTCCCGGCCGGCACGCTGGCCGAGGCGGGGCTCTGCGTGACGATCGACGACCGCCACTGGCAGCGGGAGTTCGCGATCCTCTCGGCCCAGGCCCAGAAGGACGTCGCCGAGAAGACACTCGAGGCCTTCCGCGCCCGGCTCAAGACCCGCGAGAATCCGCTCCGCGGCCGGGTGCTCGAGGCCTGCGTCAACGACGGCTGCGTGCGGATCTCGGCCAGCGCCGCGATCACGAGCGACCGCGGCGGCCTGATCCTGCCCGCAGACGTGTGGGGCGAGATCGACGTGTTTCTCGCCTCGGCCACCAGCCGCCGCGACCTGCTCAAGTCGCTCGGCCTGGGCACCAACCGCGGGATGCTGATCGCGGGCCCGCCGGGCGTGGGCAAGACGCACCTCGTCCGCGTGATCGCCGCCGAGCTCGCCGGCCGCTACACCACGATCCTCGCCGACGCCAACGCCATGCGGCACACGATCGCCGACCTCTACGCCGAGAGCGACACCTTCGGCCCCACGCTCGTGGTGCTCGACGACATCGACCTCGTGCTCGGCCACCGCGACTCCAGCGGCACCAACACGTCGCTCGCCGACTTTCTCTCCACGCTCGACGGGGTCCGGCAGCGGGACGACATCCTCACGATCGCCACCACCAACGACCCCAAGTCGCTCGACCCCGCGGCCCAGCGGGCGAGCCGCTTCGACATGGTGATCACGCTGCCGATGCCCGACGCCGCCAGCCGCGTGCGGATCCTCCAGCGGCACCTCGGGCCGCTGGGGCTCGACCTCGACCTCCACGCCCTCGCCGAGATGCTCGAGGGGGCGACCGGGGCCGACGTCAAGGAGGTGATCCGTCGGGCCGTGCTCGAGCACGGCGAGCAGTTCACCCAGGCCCAGCTCTTCGAGATCGCGGAGTCGGGCCGCTGGCAGGCCACGGTCAACCGCCGCAAGTACCTCTGATTGCCCAGGTTCGCTCACGAAGGTTTCACAGTTGCCCGCCGGCCGCCGGGATGACGACAACATCGGCGTCGTCGGGGCCGCGTGGCGCCCGCGACACGACCCGGCGGGACCAGTGCCATGGCCCGGATCGCGATCGGCCTCTGTGGCGAGGGCCGCGGACATGCGGCGCGGGTGTGCACGCTCGTGGAGCGGCTCGGCGGCGGCCACGAGTACCTGATCGCCACGGCCACGGAGGCGCTCGAGTTTCTCCGCGACCGCCTGGCCGGCCGCGGCGACGTGCGGCTCCTCGAGGTGCCCGGCATCCGCTTCCGCTACGTCGGCAACCGGCTCGACGTGCCGCAGACGATCCTCGACGGCCTGCACTTCGCCGCCCGGGAACTGCCGCGGGAGGTGTCGCGACTGGTCGCCGCGCTCGACGCCTTCGCGGCCGATCTCGCGATCACCGATTTCGAGCCGACGCTGCCGCGGGCCGCCGCCCGACTCGGCGTGCCGGTCGTGAGCCTCGACCATCAGCACTTCCTGCTCGCCTACGACCTCGGCAGGCTGCCGCCGGCGCTGCGGTGCACGGCCCGCTTCATGGGGCTCGCCTGCAGGCTGTTCGTGCCCCGGGCGGCGACCACCGTGATCTCGGCCTTCTTCCAGCCGCCGCTCGTGGCCGGCTGGCGGCATGCGGTGCAGGCGGGCCCGCTGCTCCGCACCGCGATCCTCGCCGCCACGCCGCATGACGGCGGCCACCTCGTGAGCTACCTGCGGCGGCACACGCCCGCCCCGGTGCTCGCGGCGCTCGCCGCCGCGGGCGTGCCCGTGCGGATCTACGGCCTGGGTCGGCGGGACCCGGTCGGCCCGCTCACGTTTCACGAGATCGACGAGCGGCGGTTCGTCGCCGACCTCGCCGGCTGCCGCGGCGTGGTGGCCGCCGCCGGCAACCAGCTGATCGGCGAGGCCCTGCACCTCGGCAAGCCGCTGCTCGTGCTGCCGGAGCGGGCCCATGCCGAACAGACCATGAACGCCCACTTCCTCGCGGCCGAGGGATGCGGCGCCTTCACGCCGCTCGAGGCGGTGACCACTGCGACGATCCGCGGATTCCTCGACGGCAGCGATCGCTTCGCCGGCCCGCTCGCCGAGCGCCGCGGCCGGATGGACGGTTTTCCGACGGCCGCCCGGGCGATCGCCGCCACCGTGGAGCGGCAGTCGCTCCGCGGGCTCGCGGAGCCGGCCGCCGCGGCCTGAACCGACATCCCCTCAGCGGAGAGACAGGGCCATGCGAGTGCAGTCGCTGTTCGTGTCCGACGTCCATCTCGGCTGCCGCTTCTCGCGGGCGAGCGAGCTGTTCGAGTTTCTCGGCCGCTTCGAGCCGGAGAACCTCTACCTCGTGGGCGACATCGTCGATGGCTGGAAGCTCCGCCGCACCTTCGCCTGGGACGACACCGCGAGCTTCGTCGTCCGCCGGGTGCTCGGCATGCTCAAGCGGGGCACGCGGGTGCACTACGCCACCGGCAACCACGACGAGTTCCTGCGGGACTGGTCGCCGCAGACCTTCGGCCATGTCGAGCTCGCCGACCAGTTCATCCACGTCACCCGCGACGGCCGGCGGCTGCTCGTGATCCACGGCGACCTGTTCGATCAGGTCACCCGGCACGCCCGCTGGATCGAGCGGTTCGGCGCCCGGGCCTACACCGTCGCCCTCCATGCCAACGCCTGGACCAACGCCGTCCGCCGCCGGCTCGGCTATCCCCACTGGTCGCTGAGCGCCGCGCTCAAGAGCCGCGTGAAGACGGCCGTCAACTTCATCAACGACTTCGAGGGCTTCGTGGCCCGCTACACCCGCGAGCAGGGCTGCACGGGCGTGGTCTGCGGCCACATCCACGTGCCGGCGATCCGCATGCTCGAGGGGATCGAGTACTACAACTGCGGCGACTGGGTGGAGCACTGCACGGCGGTGGTGGAGCACCTCGACGGCCGCATGGAACTGGTCCGCTACCACGACGCAGTCGCCGACCCGTCGATCGGGTACCATGCCGCCTGACCGGTCGGGACGACTCCGGCCGGCACGACCCCGCGGAGACGTCCCGATGGCGAAGCAGCCCAAGCCCTCCCGCCGCCCCGTGCCCGGCGGGAAGATCGTGATGCGCACCGGCGAGGCACTCGTCGAGGACGAGGCCGCCTGGAGCGCGGCTGAGCCGGAGGTCGTGATCGGCGAGCTCGACGGCCCGGTGGGCTACGCCATCGCGAACCTGCTCGGCGACCAGACGAAGGGGCACTCGCGGGTGTTCGCGATCCTCAACTCCGACGTCCAGGTGCGGCCGGCCACGCTGATGGTGAGCAAGGTGACGGTGAAGCACGAGAAATACACGAACATCCTCATGGGCACCGTGCAGGCGGCCATCGCCCACGGCGTGCTCGACGCCGTGCGGGCCGGCGACATCCCCAAGAAGAAGGCCAACGACCTGGGGATCATCGTGTCGGTCTGGCTGGATCCGTCGATCGTGGACGCCGACTACGACCCAGAGATCCTCTTCCGCACCAACCGCGAGGCGACCGCGAAGGCGATCGGCAAGGCGATGCGGCACGAGCCGTCGATCGAATGGCTGCTCGCCAACCAGGGCAAGGTGACGCACTACTTCCATGACCTCGCCGTGAAGGGGGAGCTATGAACGAGCCGCGAAGCAGGCACGGACACGGATCGAGGCGCCGATTCCTCAGGCAGGTCGGCGGAGCGACGGCGGCCGTGGCCGCACCGCTGGTGATCCCGTCGTCGGCGCTCGGCCTCGACGGGGCCGTGCCGCCGAGCGAGCGGATTCGCGTGGCCGGCATCGGCATCGGCCGCCGCGGCGAATACGACCTCGGCTGCTTTCTCCAGCAGCCCGACGTGCAGTTCATGGCGATCTGCGACGTGAAGGAGGGACGGCGGCAGGCCGTCAAGGCGATCGCCGACAAGCACCACGGCACCGCCGAGTGCCGCACCTACCGCGACTTCCGCGAGCTGCTCGATCAGCCGGATGTGGATGCCGTGCTGATCGCCACCGGGCCCAACTGGCACGGCCTGATGGCGATGCTCGCCGCCAAGGCCGGCAAGGATGTCTACTGCGAGAAGCCCTGCACCAAGAACATCGCCGAGAGCCTCCTGCTCCGCGACACCATGCGCCGCTGCGGCACCGTGTTTCAGGCGGGCACGCAGCGGCGAAACCTGCCCCACTTCGCCTTCGCCTGTGAACTGGCGCGCACCGGCCGGCTGGGGAGGATCACCCGTGTGTTCGCCCACCCGCAGGGCATGAAGGCTTTCTCCAGCGGCTGGCTGCCGGAGGAGCCGCTGCCCGATCCGGCCGTGGCCGATTGGGACATGTACCTCGGCCCCGCGGCCTGGCGGCCCTTCAATGCCAAGACGCTCAGCGACGGCTTCAACTTCGAGAAGGGGGGCGGGCTCGTCGGCGGCGGCGTGCTCGAGTGGGGCTCGCACTGCGTGGACCTCTGCCAGTGGGCGGTGAACGACTGCCCGCCGCCGGTGGACTACGCGCCGCCGGTGGACGGCCAGATCGTCTGCCGCTACGCGGGGGGCGCGGAGCTCATCTTCCGTGAGAAGGACTGGATTCCGCTCGGCTCGTGCCCCGTGCGGTTCGAGGGTGAGACCGGCTGGGTGGAGGCGGGCGACAGCGGCAAGATCGTGCTCTCGTCGCCCGAGTTGATGGCGGGCCGCAAGGTCGAGGAAATCGGCGGCTACCCGGCCACGTTCCACGTCCGCGACTTCCTCGACTGCGTGAAGACCCGTGGTAAGCCGAAGGGCAACGCCGACGCGGCCTGCAACGCCCACATCGCCTGCCACGCGGCGAACGTGGCCTTGTTCCTCGGCCGCCCCGTGAAGCTCGACACCGCGTCGTGGCAGTTCGTGAACGACGACCAGGCGAACCGACTGCGGTCGGAGTCGCTCCGCGAGCCCTGGAGACTGTGATGCCAACCGCACGATCGCATGCCGTGGCTGCCGTGGCCCTCGCCCTGTTCGGCGGCTGGGCGGAGGCCCTGCAGGCCGCGCCGTCGCGCGAGCCCGAACTGCTCGCCGTGATCCGGTCGGAGACACCCGAGGCCGAGAAGGCGCTCGCCTTCAAGGGGCTGGCGGTGCACGGCTCGCCGGCCTGCGTGGCCGACGTCGCCACGTATCTGGCGAGCGAGCGGCTGTCGTCGTGGGCCCGGATCGCGCTCGAGGCGATTCCCGGCGACGAGGCCTCCGCGGCCCTGCGGGCGGCCGCCGCCCCGGGCACCGCGCTCGCCAGCCGGCAGCTGGTGGGCGTGATCAACTCGCTCGGCGTGCGTCGCGATGCGGCGGCCGTGCCGCTGCTCGTGACCCGGCTCGGCGACGGCGACCCGAACGTGGCCGCGGCGGCCGCCGCGGCGCTCGGCACGATCGGCTCGACCGAGGCCGCGACCGCCCTTGCAGCGGCGCTCGTGGCCGGCACGCCCGACCGCGACACGGTGGCCGAGGCCTGCGTGGTCTGCGGCGAGCGGCGGATCGAGGCCGGCGACACCGCCGCAGCCGTGAAGCTCTTTGAGATCGTGCGGACGGCCGCGGTGTCGGAGCAGCGGCGGGCAGAGGCATGGCGGGCTGCGATCCTCGCCCGCGGTCGCGAGGGTGTGCCGCTGCTCGT
>JBIIMU010000126.1:0-7079 GCA_044337845.1 Pirellulales bacterium
GCGCCGTCGAGAGCCTCAACGTGGGCGTGGCCTGCGGAGTGGTGCTCGCCGAAGCCTGGCGGCAGCGGACCGGCGGGCGTCAGCGGTAGGTGAGCCACGCGGTGGCGGTGCAGTCGTGGTCGGCGACCACGCGGATCCAGCGGGCCTGCACGTCGGCGGGCAGCGCGAGCTCGCGGCCCGCGTCGCCCGGCGGCACCACGACCGACTCGTGAAGCACCCACAGGCCGGTGCCGGTGAGATCGAGCTCCACGCGGATCGTCACCGGCGCGGCGCCGGCATGGGTGAGCCGGAGGCGGCGGTCGCCGTAGCCCCAGCAGAGATAGGGATCGCTCGGCTCGCCCGCCTTCACGGCGGTGCGATGCCAGGGCCCCCCTTCGCCCCGTGGCCTGCCGAGCCGCCAGAGGTCGTCGATCACGCCCACCCACACGGCAGCCCCGCCGTCGGCACTGCGGACCACGTGCGGCCCGGCCGCCGCGTCGGCCGACAGCCCCGTCATCACGAGCAGGCCCTTGAACGACGTGAAATCGGCGATCGCGTAGGGGTGCGAGGCGATCGGCCGGATCACGGCGAAGCCGTTGGCATTCTCGGCGGGGAGTTCGAAGAAGGTGCCACCCACGTGAAAGAGGTCGCGCTCCGTGACCACCTCCCGGCAGAGCCGCAGCCGGCCGGCACGGGTGTCGGCGTCGAGCGCGGAGCCGTGCTTGGGCAGCCGCCAGCGGCGGCCGCGGTCGTCGACCACGAGCACGCCGGCATCGTC
Source organism: Pirellulales bacterium (assembly GCA_044337845.1). Lineage (GTDB taxonomy): Bacteria > Planctomycetota > Planctomycetia > Pirellulales > UBA1268 > QWPN01. The sequence goes on from JBIIMU010000126.1 coordinate 758, forward strand.
GATCGTGACCACGTCTCGCGGCACCGCGACCTTCGTGCGGACGAAGTCGGCGACGGCCCGGTCGTCGCTCCGCACGAGGCGGAGGGAATCCCGGCCGCGGCCCTCGGGGGCGACCTCCAGCACGTGCAGGCCCCGCTCGGATGCCACCGACAGCGTGCCGACGCCCGCGCTGCCGCCGTGCAGCAGGCCGTCGAGCCGGCCCGGCTCGTCGGCTCGCGCGAGGCCTGTGAACGCGGCATCCGGCTCGTCGCCCCGGGCGTCGCGGGCGGCGAGCGTGACCACGACGCTCGCGTCGCGGCAGCCCGTGACGGCTGTCACCCGCAGCCATTCGAGGTCGCGGGGCAGGGGGCGGCGCACCGTCGCGCCCGCGGGCACGGTCACGTCGCCGACCGCGCCGGCAAACCGCGCCTCGGTGTCGCCGCCGTTCACGAACCACACGCTGCCCTGCTCCCAGCCCGCCACGAGCATCGGCTCGGCCGCGGCGCCCGCGGCGACGTCGTCGTGCAGCCAGACGGCCCCCGATGCGTGGGCCGGGCCGAGGCGGTCGGGCAGCTCGGGCGGCGTGAACCAGAGATTCGAGTTCGACCGCTTGGGCCCCGCGATCTCCCCCTTCACGCGGCGCTTGTTCTTGAAGTCGCTGGCGGCGGCGTCGTCGCAGCCGAACACGAGGTCGCCGTCCCAGCGGCAGAAGTCGCCGATCACCTTGAGGTAGGCCGACCGCGGGCGGATGCCGGTGGCCTCCGTGGCGGAAAACCCGCGCGGAAACCGCCAGAAGGCCCCGTGCATCGTCATCAGGAGATCGCCGTCGCCCACCGCGCGGATCCGCGGCCACTCGGTGTTCCAGCCATGGGCGCCGTCGTAGGCATGGCTCACCTTCGGCAGGCGGAACGCGTGCCACGAGCCGCTCTGGAGCACCATCAGGATCAGCGACCGCGCGTCCCAGCCCACGCTCCACACCGGATCGGTGTCGGGATGCGGATTGCCGCTGAGTCCGCCCGGGCCGGTCACTTCCGTGAACTGGTTTCGCCGCACGAGCCTCCAGTCGTCGCCGGGAGCCCGCCATTCCGCGAGGGCCCCGCTGGGCGTGGTCGGGTCGCCGAGCACGGCCTGGGCTGCCGCGGCCCGGTCGCCGTTGTTGGCGTAGACCACGCGGCCCTGCCCCGAATAGCAGCCCTTGCCGTGGTAGCCGGGGAGCTTCGAGACGAGCGTGCCGTGTCCGTCGGGGGTCGCGGGCTTCGGGGGCGGCAGGTTGCCGTCGCGGATCAGGGGCACCACGTCGAGCGACTGCACGTCCACCTCGTAGAGCCCCTCCTCCATCGTGGCCACGTACACCTTGCCGGCAGGATCGGTGAGGTGGCGGGCCATGCCCGTGTGGCGGCCGGGCATGCGGTCGTAGGGAATCGTGCGGACGCGGCCCTCGGCATCGATCGCGTGCGGCCCGATGAAGAGCTGCCGCGACTCGGTGTGGATCATGCGGTTGGCCGGCGTGCCGCCGATGCTCTCGGGCCAGACGACTCGACCGAGACCGGGCGTGATCTCGTAGAGCTTGTCGGACGAGCCCTTGGGAAGGTGCGGGCCGTAGGTGATCACCCACAGCCGGTCGGCCCACGGCACGACGGCGCCGGTGCCGCACTCGCCCTCGTCGTTGCCCATCGCGAGGTGCGGATGGATGCCGGAAATGCCCGCGGCCGCCCGCGGGGCCTGCGGTTCGCCGCGGGCCTCCGCAGCCGGACGCAGGGCGATGGTCAGGAGCAGCGCGGCGGTGGCGAGTCGCATGCGGGGAGCTGTCTCATGGGGTCGTGGAGGAGCGGACGGGGATTCGACGGGCCGCCATCGTAGCGTGGAATCGCGACGGGCAGCCCCGTAGCATTCCGTCGGGTGAGGCCATGACGCATTCCGACCAGATGCGATTCGACGATGCGGCAGCCGCGGCCGCCGCCCCGTGGCGGACCTGGTGCCCGGGGCTCGACAACGACGACCGCACGCTCCGCGAGGTGGTGGCCACGCTGCCCGCGGCGCCGCCGCAGGCGATTCCCTGGATCGTGCGGCTGTTCGAGAATCCGCGGGGCTGGCTCCATCTCCATGGCGCCGTCGATCTCCGTCGGCACGACATGATTCACGTCCTGCTCGGCCGCGGCCTCCTCGCGCAGGACGAGGCCTTCGTGATCGGCTTCACGATGGGCGCGACGAAGGCCGTGAGCGGCTTCGAGGCCGGCCTCTTCAAGATGATCGCCTCGCGGGTCTATCCGCCTCCCTACCGGATCCCCTGGCGGACGCTCGGCGCCTTCGACCTCGGACTCGAGGCCGGGCGGGAACTGGCGGCGACGAACCTCCACCGCCGGCTCGACGACGGCATGCTCGATCAGCCGCTCGGTGCGACCCGCCGGGCCCTCGGCATCGACACCCGGCGGCTGCGCAGCGTCTACGCGCGGGAGCGGCGGCGGCTGCCCACGACCGCCGCGAGCCGACGCCTCCCGACCGACGACGGCCCCGGCGGTGGTGCGGTCGTACGGCTGACGCCCTTACGCTTCCGGTGCGGTAAGGAAGCCGCCATCGCGTGAGCGATGCGGGCATGCCTCTCAGCGTCCGTCGCGGAGGAACCGATCGGGGGCGAGGAAGCCCACGGGATGCGGCGTCGATCCGGTGAGCGCGAGGTCGGCGAGGATCTCGCCGATCACGCTCGCGAACTTGAAGCCATGCCCCGAGAAGCCCGCCGCGAGGGCCACCTGCGGATGCTCGGGGTGCAGGCCGACCACGAACTGGTGGTCGGGCGACATGGTGTAGAGGCAGACCTCGTGGGCGGTGCGGCGGCGGCCCACGCCGGGAAGGTGGTCGGCGAGCCACCCCTCGATCGCGGCCTGCTCCGCGGCGTCGATGCGGCGGTCGACGGCGAACGGGTCGCCCACCGTCTGGCCGCCGCTGTGATCGGCCACCTTGATGCCCCGGGCGTCGAGCATCGGGAAGCCGTAGAAGAACCCGCGGGGCGTGTCGAAGGCGAAGGCGGGGAGCGACGCGGCAGCGTCCGGCGCGAGGCCGGCGACCGGTGCGTACCAGAAGAGCGACTTCCGCAGCACCGTGAACGGGATCGTCGGCAGGCGCAGCAGCTCGGCGGCCCACGGGCCGGGGCAGAGCACGAGCCGCCCCGCGGAGACGGTCTCCCGCGAGGTCTCCACGGTCACCGCGTCGCCCTCCACCCGCCAGCCGCGGATCTCGTGGTCGGCCTCGATCGTGCCGCCGTGCCGCGCGGCGACGGCGGCGTGCGCCCGCACGCAGGCCTCGACGGCGAGGTGGCCGGCCTCGCGCTCGAACACCGCGGTCCAGTCGTCGGGCATGGAGAACGCCGGCCAGCGGGCGAGCGCGTCGCGGGCGGCGAGCGGCTCGACGGCGAGGCCATGGTCGCGGGCCGAGCGGAGTGTGCCCGCGATCAGGGAGCCGGCCGACGGCCCGCAGGAGAGCAGGCCGCACTCGGTGAGCAGGCCCGCGGCCGTCTCGTGCTCGAGATCCCGCCACAGCGCGCGGCTGCGGCGGAGCAGTGGCACGTAGTCGGGGTGCTCGAAGTAGGCGAGGCGGATGAGACGCGTCTGGCCGTGCGAGCTGCCGCGGGCGTGGCCCGGCGGAAACCGGTCGATCGCGAGCACGCTGGCGCCGCGGCGGGCGAGATGGGCCGCGGCGGCGGTGCCCATGCCACCCGCCCCGGCCACGATCACGTCGAAGCGTCGCATGAGAACTCGTTGGGGTGGGAAGGGAGCGGTTGGGGCGGGTCCCCATCGCTCACGCGATTGGGGCTTCCTGAGGGAGACGGTATCGCCGCGTGGGCGGTTCGGCGTCAGACCTTCACGAGCTTCGTCACGCGGCCCGTGGCCACCCACTCCGCCACGACGATGTCGCCGTTGGGGGCGAAGCAGGCGTCGTGCGGATGCACGAACTCGCCGTCGATCCACTTGGCGGGCTGCGTCCGCAGATCCTTGATCTCGTCGAGTCGCTCGACCGCCCGGCCGAGCCGCGCGACGGGCTTGTCGTCGGGGCCGAGGATCGTCACGCAGGCCTTGAGTTCGGGCACGAGCAGGAGGCCGCCGAGCGTGTCGAGGTTGGCCGGCAGTCCGAAGCCGTCGATCGTCTCGCGATAGGTGCCGTCGAGCGAAAACCGCTGGAGCGTGTGGTGGGCCCGGTCGCAGACCACGATCGTGGGCTCGCGGGCGGTGCCGTCGGCGGCCGGACGGCGGTCGATCCAGATGCCGTGCGGCGTGTTGAACGTGCCCTCCCCCTTGCCCTCGCCGCCGAACGAGGAGAGCCAGCGGGCGTCCTTGTCGTAGCGATGGATCCTGAAGGAGCCGTAGCCGTCGGCCAGGAGGAAGCCGCCGTCGTCGAGGAAGGCGAAGTTCGTGGGCAGGAAGCCCTTGCGGCTCCAGTTCTTCTTCGTGGAGACGTCTTCCCCCGGCGCGTAGCAGCCCGCCTCCATCGGCGCCTTGCGGAACCAGACGATCTCCCCCTTGGGCGTGAGCTTCGCGAAGCACTTCACGTCTTGGTAGCCGCAGACGTAGAGAAACTCCTCGCTGCCCTCCTTGCGGACCTCGATGCCGTGGCCGCCCCCTTGGAACTCGCTCCCGAAGGCGCGGACGAACTTCCCGTCGGGATCGAACACGAAGATCGCCGGATGATCCTTCCTGCCGGCCTTGCCCTCGTGGATCACGTAGAGATGGCCCGCCTCGTCGAGGGCGACGCCGTGGGTGGTCTGCCACGAGAAGCGGTCGGGCAGCTGCGGGAAGTGATGGAGCACCCGGTAGCGGTGGTCGCCCTCGCCGATGACGGTCTCGGCGGCGAGCAGCCGGCGGGCCCGCGCGAAGGCGGGCGCGGCCGCGACGGCGGTGGTCGTGGCGGCGAGGCCGGCGACGAAGCCGCGGCGGGTGACGGGCGGGGCAGGGGGCTGTGGGGCGTGCATGGGGCCTCCGGGGCTCGTGGCAACCGACGCTGCCAGAGCCTACAGCAGGCCGTTGGCCCGGAACCAGTCGCCCGTCTCGCGGAGACGGTCGTCGATCGTCGCCGCCGGCGCGAAGCCGAGCTGGCTGCGGGCCTTCGCCGCCGAGGCGGCCCACGAGCGGGCCGTGGCCTCGCGGAGCTTGTCGGGCGACACCATGCTCGGCTTGCCGGCCAGCGTCGAGCAGAGCGACGCGATCGTGACCACCGGCCAGGCCACGGGCGTGGCCACCGGCAGCACCACCACGCTGCGGCCGAGGGCGGTTGCGATCCGGCGGCCGAACTCGCCGTAGCTGGGGTGCTCGCGGTCGTCGCACGCGTGGTAGACGCCGCTCGGGCAGTGGCCGTTCGCCTCGGCGGGCGTCATCCGCTCGCCCCGCTCGGCCGCGGCCAGGATCAGCTGCACGAGGTCGTTCACGTGGACCAGCGACACCGGCACCGGCCGGAAGCCCATCGGGAGATGGAGCCGCGCCGCAGCGATCATCCGGTAGAGCGTGAGCACCTGCACGTCGTGCGGACCGAACACGATGCCGGGCTGCACGCTTGTGATCGGCAGCCGCGCGGCCCGCCGCCGGAGCTCCGCGTCGCCCAGCAGCTTGCTGGCGCCGTAGTCCGACACCGGCGCGAACGGATCGTGCTCGTCGCGGATCGCCTTGCCGCGGGGCGGCGGCCCGGCCGCGGCGAGCGATGAGACGTGCACGAGCGTGGGCGGGGCATCGCCGGCGGCGCAGGCATCGGCGAGGTCGCCGGCCGCCCGGCCGTTGACGGCGAAGAGATCGTCGCGGCGGCAGGCGGCCACGAGCCCGCCCACGTTGAACACGGTGTCGCAGCCGACGAGCTCGTGCCGCCACGCGGCGACGTCGGCGAGCGACCCGGCGACGGTCCGCACGCCCGCCCGCATGAGGTGGCCGGCCCGGGCCGGCGACCGCACGAGCGCCCGCACCTCCACGCCCTGGTCGGCGAGGGCGGTGACGAGGTGGCGGCCGATGAATCCCGTGGCGCCGGTGACGAAGGCGGTGCGCATGGCCATGCTGGGGCGTGGAGCGAACGATCGGGTTTCAGCATGATCGGCGGCTCGGCCGACGCAAATCCACCGCAGGCGACGGAACCGTCACCACCGTCACGGCCGGCGGCGCTGTTCGATGTCGGTGAACGGCGGCCGCTCGAACGGCGGCTCGGGCAAGAGCCGCGGATCGCCTGCCGCGCGGAGCACCTCGTCGAGCCGCGCCGCGAGCGCGCGGCGGCTGGCGGCGTGCGCCGGATCGGCGGCCACGTTCCGCACCTGGTCCGGATCGGCCCGCAGGTCGTAGAGCTCCTCGGCGGGGCGGGGGGCGAAGGCGAAGTCGAA
>JBIIMU010000005.1:0-24285 GCA_044337845.1 Pirellulales bacterium
CCATCCCGCGCTGGTCGGGCGTGGCGACCGCTCTCAGTCGGTCCTGCGGGATCACCTCCCGCGGCATCCCGGGGCTCGCCCACTCGAGCCGCACGCTGGCGGCGCCCGTGTTCTGGAAATACTCCAGCGTGATCGGCACGGCGACCCCGGCCCGGAGGGCGATCTGCCCCGACACCGGCTTGGCATCCTGGTTGACCCAGTTGGTGACGATCAGCTCGTCGTTCACCCAGAGCCGCACGCCGTCGTCGGCCGTGACGGTGAAGGTGTGCATCTCGGACAGTCGCGGGACGAGGCCGCCGGTCCAGCGGACGGAGAACGTCGTGGCCGCCACCCCGGCGGCCGGGGCCGACGTGCCCCACGAGAAGTTCACGGTCGGGTCGATGCGGGTGAGCGTGGGGACGGTCAGGTCGGCGGCGTCGAAATACCGGCCGGTGAGCCCCTCGCCGGCGAGCAGCCGACGGCACTCGAGCGGCTCGAAGCCCGGGCGAATCGCCGGCGACCGGCGGGGCGACCTGCGGCGGCGGGCGTCGGGGGACGACATGGTCGAGGCGGATCTCGCGGGGACGGGCCCAGCCGGGGACATCGGCGCCCGCCGGCCTCCCCGTTGCCCGAATCCTCTACGCACTCCATGATACGCCCGGTCGTCATCCCCGGTGTCGCACGTTTATGGGGCCTCGTCCCCGGAGTTTCGCCTTGGAAACAGCCGCCCGCGAGTTTCTCGTTCGCCTGCTGAAGACCCCGAGTCCGTCGGGGTACGAGCAGCCGATCCAGCAGGTCGTCCGGGACTATCTCGGCCGCTGTGCCGACACGGTCACCACCGACTCCCACGGCAACGTGATCGGTGCGAAGAACGCCGCCGCCCCCACGCGGATGCTGCTGGCGGGGCACTGCGACCAGATCGGGCTGATCGTGCAGTACATCGACGCCGACGGGTTCATCTCCGTGCAGCCGATCGGCGGCTGGGACCCGATCCAGCTCGTCGGGGCGCGGGTCACGATCTGGGCCAAGGACGGTCCGGTGCCGGGCGTGATGTCCCGCAAGCCGATCCACCTGCTCACCGAGGAGGAGCGGAAGCAGGTTCCGAAGATGAAGGACCTGTGGATCGACATCGGGGCCGAGAACAAGGCCGACTGCGAGAGCGTGGTCCGCGTCGGCGACGCCGTGACCCTGGAGCTCGAGGTGCGGCAGCTGCGGCGCGACCTCTGCTGCTCCGTGGCGATGGACGACAAGGTCGGCCTGTGGGTCGTGCTCGAGGCCTTCCGCCGGGCGGTGGCCGCGGGCCCCCTGCCCTGCGGCCTGTTCGTGGCGTCGACGGTGCAGGAGGAGATCGGGCTGCGGGGCGCCCAGACGAGCTCGTACGGCGTCGATCCCCACGTGGCGATCGCGGTGGACGTGACCCACGCGACCGACTGCCCGACGATCGACAAGAAGGCCGAGGGCGACGTCGCCCTCGGCAAGGGCCCGGTGGTGTTCCGCGGGCCCAACATGAATCCCCACGTGGTCGATCGGCTGCTGGCGGCGGCCCGGGCCCGGGAGATCCCGGTCCAGCTCGCGGCCAGCGGGCGGGCCACGCCCACCGACGCCAACGCCCTGCAGGTCACGCGGGCGGGGGTGGCCACGGGCCTCGTGAGCGTGCCCAACCGCTACATGCACTCGGCGGTGGAGACGATCTCGCTCGCCGACGCCGACCGCACGGCCGACCTGCTGGCCGCGTTCGTCCGCGGCCTGGAGGGGCCGATCTCCTGGGCGCCCTGACGGGGGCTGAGCAAACCCGCGCGGGCGACGGCAACCACGGGTATATTCGCCCGCCACCGAGCCTTCCCGAGCCCGTCGGCATCGACGGGGGCGGCTCGCGAGTGGCTGAGTGCCCTTCCCAGGAGTCGATCATGTCGCAGGCGCCCGTGTACGGGGAAATCGATGGGCCGATCGTGATGATCGGCTTCGGCTCGATCGGCCGCGGGACCCTGCCGCTCATCGAGCGGCACTTCCGGTTCGACCGTTCGCGGTTCGTGGTCATCGACCCGGACGACCGCGATCGCGGCATCCTCGAGCAGCACGGCATCCGCTTCATCCATCAGGCGGTCACCCGCGATCGCTATCGGCACCTGCTCGAGCCGCTGCTCACCGCCGGCGGCGGCCGGGGATTCTGCGTGAACCTGTCGGTGGACACGTCGTCGCTCGACATCATGCGGCTGTGCCGCGAGCTCGGCACGCTCTACATCGACACGGTCGTCGAGCCCTGGCCGGGCTTCTACTTCGACCGCAGCGTCGGCCCCGAGGCCCGCACGAACAACGCGCTGCGGCACACCGTCCGCGAGGAGAAGGCCCGCCAGCCCGGTGGCGTGACGGCCGTGTCGTGCTGCGGGGCGAATCCGGGCATGGTGTCGTGGTTCGTCAAGCAGGCGCTCGTGAATCTCGCCCGCGACACCGGGCACGGCCGGGCGGAGCCCGCGGCCGACGATCAGGTCGGCTGGGCGACCCTGATGCGCGACCTGGGCGTGAAGGGCGTGCACATCGCGGAGCGCGACACGCAGCGGGCGAAGCACCCCAAGCCGATGAACGTGTTCGTCAACACCTGGTCGGTGGAGGGGTTCCTCTCGGAGGGCATGCAGCCCGCCGAACTCGGCTGGGGCACGCACGAGCGGTGGCTCCCCGAGAACGGCCGGCTGCAGACGATCGGCTCGAAGGCGGGCGCCTATCTCCTGCAGCCCGGGGCCAACACGCGGGTCCGGTCGTGGTGCCCCACCCCGGGGCCGCAGTACGGCTTTCTCGTCACGCACAACGAGTCGATCTCGATCGCCGACTACTTCACGCTCCGCGATGGCGACCGGGTGTCCTATCGTCCCACCTGCCACTACGCCTACCACCCGGCCGACGACGCCGTGCTGTCGCTGCACGAGCTGTTCGGCCGCGGCGGCGTGCGGCAGGACCAGATCCACATTCTCGGCGAGGACGAGATCGTCGACGGCATCGACGAGCTGGGGGTCCTGCTCTACGGCCACGCGAAGAACGCCTACTGGTACGGCTCGCAGCTCTCGATCGACGAGACCCGCGACCTCGCCCCCTACCAGAACGCCACGGGGCTGCAGGTCACGTCGGCCGTGCTCGCGGGCATGGTGTGGGCGCTGGAGAACCCGGCCGCCGGGATCGTCGAGGCCGACGAGATGGACTACCGCCGGTGCCTGGAGGTGCAGCGGCCCTACCTCGGGCCGGTGACGGGCCACTACACCAGCTGGACGCCGCTCGACGGGCGGCCGGGACTGTTTCCGGAGGATGTCGATCCGACCGATCCCTGGCAGTTCCGCAACATCCTCGTCCACTGACCGCGGCGGTCGTGTCCGCCCCGGCCGGCACGTCGCGCGGCGCTCGTCCCCCCGTCACGCCGCATGCACGCCCGGCCTGCGGATCAGCGTCCAGACCGTGTCGCCGCCGAGGACGACGTCGTCGAGCACGTTGAACGCGTTCATGATCCAGGCCACGGTGCCGCCGGTCGTCGCCTCCCTCCAGAGGATGTCGGTCTTGCCGTCGCCGTTGACGTCGGCGGTGTTGTTGACCGCCCACGACAGGTCGCCGCCGAGGACGGCGGTCGAGATGATCGTGCCGTCGTCCATCAGCCAGCCGACCACGATCCCGGGCACCTCGGTCGCAAGTCCGTTGCGCCAGAGCAGGTCGTGCCGGCCGTCGCCGTTGAAGTCGCCCGTGCCGGCCACGGCCGCGCCCTGGTCGGTGCCAAGCCACGCCGCCGAGAGCACCGTGGTGCCGTCCATCCGGTGCAGCACGTTCGCCCCGCCCGTGCTCCGCCAGATCAGGTCCGTCTTGCCGTCGGCGTTGGAGTCGTAGTTGGCGGCGGTCGAGTTCAGCCGCCACATGGCGTTGCCGCCGATGAACTGCGTGGTCGTGGCCGTCGTGCCGTTCATCAGCGACATCACGGTGGCCCCGCCCGCCGAATCCCGCCACACCAGGTCGTCGCGGGTGTCGCCGTTGTAGTCGCCGCTTCCCTCGATCCGCCAGGTGGCGTCACCGCCCACGAACGCCTCCGAGAGCACGCCGCCGTCGGCCTGCATCAGCCAGATCACGGTGCTGCCGTCCGAGTTTCGCCAGGCGAGGTCGGTGACGGCGTCGCCGTTGAAGTCGCCCACGTCGTCGATCGACCAGGAGGCGTCGCCGCCGAGGATCCGGGTCGAGGTGACGGCTCCCTCCGCGTTGTACAGCCATCCCACGTGGAGGCCCGTGGTGGTGTCCTTCCAGACCGCGTCCACGATCGTGTCGCCGTTGAGGTCGATGGCCGATCCCGCGGCCGAGGCCAGTTCGAACGATGCTGCGACGGGCACCTCGAGGCCGGTCACGGGCATGCCCGACAGCGCGTAGCGGGGTTCGAGGCCTTCGATCGCCAGCCGCCGTCGCCGCGGCGTCTTGGATGCGGTCGATGCGGTGCCACGGCCGCGGCTCTGGTGGAAGTGGCGAAACAGGGACCAAGGGTGCAGGGCGTTCATCGCGTCGCCTCCGGAGGTGAAGTCCCTTCCCTGGGCATCGACGGCCGAGTTCGTCCGGCGGGGAATCCTACGGGCCGACCGGACCGCGTGACCCGACGCCGCTCCTGCCAAATCGGCATCCGTGCCGGAGCCGCCGGGACAAGGGCACGGAAATTTCTCGCAAAAGCGGGCCCGTCGGCCCTTGGACACGCTCGTGGCACGCGGCTTGCATCCGCCTTGGGCATCCCAAGGAAGGCCTGCCAAAATCCGTCGCCCACGACGTTTCCCCACACCCGTCCCCGTTGAGAGGAGTTTTCCGTGGCCAAACAGATGGTGTTCGACGACGAAGCCCGTCAGCCGCTGCTCGCCGGCGTGTCCAAGCTCGCCCGTGCGGTGAAGAGCACGCTCGGCCCCCGTGGCCGCAACGCCGTGCTGGACAAGGGCTGGGGTTCCCCGAAGGTCACCAAGGACGGCGTGACCGTCGCCGAAGAGATCGATCTCGAGGACCCGTACGAGAACCTCGGCGCCCAGCTGGTCAAGGAAGCCGCCAGCAAGACCAACGACGTGGCCGGCGACGGCACGACGACCGCCACCGTGCTGGCCGAGGCGATCTTCCGCGAGGGCATCAAGATGATCGCCGCGGGCGCCGACCCGATGGCGCTGGCCCGCGGAATCCACAAGGCCGTGGAGGCGGTCTCGAAGGCGGTGCTGGCGATGGCCACGCCGATCAACGAGAAGAACAAGAAGGAGCTGATGCAGATCGCCACGATCGCGGGCAACAACGATCCCACGATCGGCAACGTGCTCTCCGAGGCCTTCCTCAAGGTGGGCAAGGACGGCGTGATCACGGTCGAGGAGGGCAAGCAGGCCGAGACGACCGTGGACGTCGTCGAGGGCATGCAGTTTGACCGCGGCTATCTCTCGCCCCACTTCGTGACCGACGCTGACGCGCAGGTCTGCGAGTTCGAGAATCCCTCGATCCTCGTGTTCGAGGAGAAGATCTCGAGCGCGAAGAACCTCGTGCCGCTCCTCGAGGCGGTGAGCAAGGCGGGCAAGCCGCTGGTGGTGATCGCCGAGGACGTGGAGGGCGAGGCCCTGGCCACCCTCGTGGTCAACAAGCTTCGCGGGATCGTCCAGTCGGTGGCGGTGAAGGCCCCCGGCTACGGCGACCGCCGCAAGGCGATGCTCGGCGACATCGCCGTGCTCACCGGCGGCCAGGCGATCTTCAAGGATCTCGGCATCGCCCTCGACGCCGTCAAGCTCAGCGATCTCGGCCGGGCGAAGAAGGTGATCGTCGAGGCCGAGAACACCACGATCGTGAGTGGCGCCGGCACGAAGGCCGCCATCGACGGCCGGGTGGCGCAGATCCGCGACGAGATCGAGAAGACCACGAGCGACTACGACCGCGAGAAGCTCCAGGAGCGGCTCGCCAAGCTGGCGGGCGGGGTGGCCCAGATCAACGTCGGGGCGGCCACCGAGACGGAGATGAAGGAGCGGAAGGCGCTGATCGACGACGCCAAGAGCGCCGTGCAGGCGGCCCTGGCCGAGGGCATCGTGCCCGGCGGCGGCGTGGCCCTGCTCCGCAGCGAGAAGGCGCTCGAGAAGCTCGACCTCGAGGGGGACGAGAAGATGGGGGCGTCGATCGTGAAGAACGCGCTCCGCTATCCCCTCACGGCGATCGCGGAGAACGCGGGCATCGACGGCTCGGTGGTCGTCAACCGGGTCCGCCAGATGAAGGGCAAGAACGACGGCTACGACGCCGACAAGGGCGAGTACTGCGACCTCGTCAGCGCCGGCGTGATCGATCCGGCGAAGGTGGTGCGGACGGCCCTGCAGAACGCCGCCAGCGTGGCGGCCCTGCTGCTCACGACCGACTCCCTGATCACCGAGATCCCGAAGGACGAGGAGCCCGCCGCCGGCGACGGCCACGACCACGGGATGGGCGGTGGCATGGGTGGCATGGGCGGGATGGGCGGCATGGGCATGGGCGGGATGGGTGGCATGGGCGGCATGATGTGAGCCGGCCATCCGCCTGCGGACGGTGCGAAACGATTCAACGAACCCTTTTCCTCGATACGGAGACCTGACCAGATGGCAGCGAAGAACCTGAAGATCCGCCCCCTCGACGATCGCGTGGTCGTGGAGCCCGTGGAAGCCGAGGAGCGGACCGCCGGCGGCATCGTGCTCCCGGATTCGGCCAAGGAGAAGCCGCAGCGCGGGCACGTGGTCGCGATCGGCCCCGGCAAGCTCCTCGACAACGGCCAGCGGGCCACGCCGTCGCTGTCGATCGGCGACGAGGTGATCTACGGCAAGTACTCGGGCAGCGACATCGAGGTCGACGGCCACGAGGTCAAGATCCTTCGCGAGACCGACATCCTCGCCAAGGTCCTGTCCTGATTCCGCTCCCCTTCCCCCCCAGCATTCTCGAACGCATCCAGGAGATCGACCCGTGCCCAAGCAACTGATGTTCGACGACAACGCCCGTGCCAAGCTGCTCAAGGGCGTGGAGAAGCTGGCCGGCGCCGTGGCCGTGACCATGGGGCCGACCGGCCGCAACGTGATCATCGACAAGGCCTACGGCGGTCCCACCGTCACCAAGGACGGCGTGACGGTCAGCAAGGAGGTGGACCTCGAGGACGCCTTCGAGAACATGGGTGCGAAGCTCGTCAACGAGGTGGCCTCCAAGACGTCGGACCTCGCCGGTGACGGCACGACGACGGCCACGGTGCTCGCCCGGGCCATCTTCCGCGAGGGCACGCGGAACGTCGCCGCCGGCTCGAATCCGACGGCCGTGCGCCGCGGAATCGAGAAGGGCGTCGCAGCCGCGGTGCAGCGGCTGATGGAGATGGCCCGCAAGGTCGAGCGTCCCGAGGAGATCGCCCAGGTCGGTGCGATCAGCGCCAACAACGATCGCTTCATCGGCGACCTGCTCGCCGAGGCCCTCCAGAAGGTCGGCAAGGACGGCGTGATCACGGTCGAGGAAGGCAAGACGACCGAGACGACGGTGCGGTTCGTCGACGGGATGCAGTTCGACAAGGGCTTCGTGTCGCCCTACTTCATCAACAAGCCGGCCGAGATGGAGTGCCAGCTCGACGACGCCCTGATCCTGATCCACGAGAAGAAGATCTCGAACCTCCGCGACCTGCTGCCGCTGCTCGAGAAGGTGGCGCAGTCGGGCAAGCCGCTGCTCATCATCGCGGAGGACGTCGACGGCGACGCCCTGACGGCGCTGGTGGTCAACAAGCTCCGCGGCGTGCTCAACGTGTGCGCCTCGAAGGCCCCTGGCTTCGGCGATCGTCGCAAGGCGATGCTCGGCGACATCGCCACGCTCACCGGCGGCACCCTGATCAGCGAGGACCTCGGCCTCAAGCTCGAGAGCCTCGACCTCTCGCACCTCGGCAAGGCCAAGAGCGTGACCGTGGACAAGAACGAGACCACGATCGTGCAGGGAGCCGGCAAGCAGTCCGACGTGCAGGCCCGGGTGCAGCAGCTCCGCCAGCAGATCGAGAACACCGAGAGCGAATACGACCGCGAGAAGCTCCAGGAGCGGCTCGCGAAGCTCACCGGCGGCGTGGCGATCGTGTCGGTGGGCGCCGGCACCGAGGCCGAGATGAAGCAGAAGAAGGCCCGCGTCGAAGACGCCCTGCACGCCACCCGGGCGGCGGTCGAGGAGGGCATCGTGCCGGGCGGCGGGGTGGCCCTGCTGCGTTGCCGGGAGGCGGTGGAAAAGGCTCGGTCGCAGGCCAAGGGTGACGAGAAGATCGGCGTCGACATCATCCTGCACGCCCTCGAGGCCCCGATCCGGCAGATCGCCGAGAACGGCGGCATCGACGGCGCCGTGGTCGCCGACGAGGTGGCCCAGAAGGACGTGAACATCGGCTTCGACGCCAACAAGGGCGAGTACGTCGACATGCTGAAGGCGGGCATCATCGATCCCGTGAAGGTCGTGCGCGTGGCGCTGACGAATGCCGCGAGCATCTCGGGGCTGCTGCTCACGACCGAGGCGCTGGTGACGAACCTCGACAAGGACGAGGCGAAGAAGCGGAAGATCGAAGGTTCGGTGCGGTGAGCCGCCCCCCGCGGAGCGGTCACGGGCGGCTCGAGCGGGTGGTGTTCCATGGCTGACCAGCGGGATTACTACGAGGTGCTCGGGGTGGAGCGGCGGGCGACCTCCGCGCAGATCACCGAGGCCTATCGCAAGCTGGCGGTCCGCTTCCACCCCGACAAGAACCCCGGCGACGGCGAGGCCGCCACGCGGTTCAAGGAGGCCGCGCGGGCCTTCGAGGTGCTGTCGGACGCGGACCTGCGGGCCCGGTACGACCGCTACGGGCACGCGGGCATCCAGCCGGGCCGGCAGCACGAGTTCAACGACGTCTCCGACATCTTCGAGGCGTTCGGCGACCTGTTCGGGGGCGGGATTTTCGGCGAGGCGTTCGCGGGCCGCTCCCGCGGCCGACGGGCCCGGAAGGGCGCCGACGTGTTCTGCCAGGCCTCGCTGACGCTCCTCGAAGCCGCCCGCGGCGTGACCAAGACGGTCGCCTTCGGCCGCCACGAGATGTGCGGCACCTGCGACGGCAGCGGGGCGAAGCCGGGCACGAATCCCGAGACCTGCGAGTACTGCGGCGGCAACGGCCAGGTGATCCAGTCGGCCGGCGTGTTCCGGCTGCAGACCACCTGCCCGGCCTGTCGCGGCGCGGGGCGGGTGATCCGCGACAAGTGCCCCGCCTGCGCCGGCGCGGGCGTGACCGAGGAACGGGTCGAGCGGCGGGTGACGATTCCCGCCGGTGTCGACGACGACATCCGGGTGCGGCTCGCCGGGGAGGGCGAACCGGGGAGCAACGGCGGGCCGCCCGGCGACTGCTTCGTCGTCATCGAGATCGAGGACCATCCCTTCCTGCGGCGGGACGGTCGCGAGCTGCACTGCGAGCTGCCGGTCACGTTCACGCAGGCGGCCCTCGGGGCGACGGTGGACGTGCCCACCCTCGACGGGCCCAGGCCGCTGCAGGTCGCCCGGGGCACGCAGAGCGGAGACGTGATCCGCGTGCGCGGCCTCGGCATGCCGGAGGTGCGCGGTCGCGGCATCGGCGACCTCCACGTGCACGTCCACGTCGAGGTTCCCAAGACGCTCTCCCCGCGGGCCGAGGAGCTGCTGCGGCAGCTCGCCGAGGAGGAGCGCGCGGCGGTCAGCCCGAAGCGCTCGTCGTTTTTCAGCCGGCTTGCCGAATACTTCCAGGGCACCGACACTCAACCGCACCGCAAGGAGCAGGCATCATGAACGACTCGCGCGACGATCAGGAGGCGGTCGAGGCCGACCGGCCCGGGCCCGCGGCGGCGGCGCCCGAGCCTGCCCACCAGGTCGGTGAACTCGAGGAGCGGCTGCTGCGCGTGCAGGCCGAACTGGAGAACTTCCGCAAGCGTTCGCGCCGCGAGTTCGACGACGCCCAGCGATACCGGGAGATCGACGTCCTCCGCGACCTGCTGCCGGTGCTCGACAACGTGGTGCGGGCCATCGAGGCTTCGGAGAAGACCGGCGACGTGGAGACGCTGCGAGCCGGCTTTCGGATGACCGCCCAGCAGATCGAGAAGCTGCTCGCGGCCCATGGCTGCCAGACGATCGAGACGGACGGGGCCGCATTCGACCCCGCCGTGCACGACGCGATCCTCCATCAGGAGGTGCCGGGCGTGGCCGCCGGCACCGTCGTCGGCACGGCGAGCCGGGGCTACAAACTGCACGATCGGGTCGTCCGGCCGGCCCAGGTGATCGTGGCCAAGGGAGCGTGACATGCCGACCTACGACTACGTCTGCGATGGCTGCGGCCACGCCTTCGAGCTGTTTCAGTCGATGACCGATGCGGTCAAGAAGACCTGCCCGGAGTGCGGCAAGAAGAAGCTTCGCCGCCTGATCGGCGCCGGCGGCGCGATCGTGTTCAAGGGAACGGGCTTCTACAAGACCGACTATCGGAGCGACTCGTACAAGAAGGGCGCCGAGGCCGACAAGAGCTCCTCGGGGGGCTCGTCCGGCAGCGGCGGCGGCTCGAAGGCCGACTCGGGTCCGAAGGGATCGGGCGAGGGCTGAACCATGCCGCTGTGTCCGGTGTGCGATGCTGCGGTCGATCTGGCGGCCACGCCCACGGTGCCGTTCTGCAGCGAGCGGTGTCGCTTGATCGATCTCGGCCGCTGGCTCGACGAGGCCTACGCCGTCCCCGAGCCGCGGCGGCCGACCGCCGAGGACGGCGACGACGGCGAGGGCTGACCGGTCGCGCGGTCGTCGGGATCGACGACCGCGGCTTATACTCCCGCACCCCCCGGCCCCAGGGCCGCTTCCGAGGTTGCGAGGAGATTTCTGCATGACCGCCCCGTCGAACCCGTCAGGCACCGTGGTGCACGAGATCCGGTGGAGCGACGCCCTGCCCTGGTGGCTCCTGTTTCGGGCCGCCGGGGCCGCATTCTCGCCCACCGTCGTGCTCCTCGCCGCGCTCGGGGCCGTGGCCACGTGGGCCGGCTGGTCGGCCTGCGATCAGCTCGGGCTGGCCGGCGCGACGGGCCAGATGACCTCGGGCGGCTCCGGCGACGCGCTGCTGCTTCCGGACCTCGGCGCGGCCGCGGGCGACGCGGCCGGGGCGACCCGCATCGCGGCGCCGCTCGTGCACGACCTCGAACGCCGCCTGCCGCATCCGCTCGGGGATCTTCTCGGCCTGGTGCGAACGCCGTTTCGCCCCTCGGCCACGCTTCGTGAGCTGCTCGGTGCGGCAGCGCGGCTCGGATGGTTCGTGCTCGTGTGGTCGATCTTCGGCACCGGCATCACGCGGCACGTGGCCCTGAAGCTCGTCGGGGAGGATCCGCCGGGGCCGATCGGCGCCACGCTGTTCGGTTCGCGGAAGTGGGTGCCGTCGTTCAACTCCGTGCTCTTCGTCCTCGTGGGCATCCTCGCCCTCAGCATTCCCGGCGCGCTCCTGGGCCTGGCCATGCGGACCGAGTGGGGGCTCGCCTTCGCCGGCGCCGTCTGGCCGCTCGTGCTGCTCGGAGCACTGGTGCTCGCCATCCTGGCGGTCGGGCTCGTGGCCGGCTGGCCGCTGATGGTCGCCGCCGTGGGCGTCGAGCGGGGTGATGCCTTCCAGGCGATCTCGACCGCGTTCTCGTATCTCTACCAGCGGCCGCTGCACTACGCCTTCTACCTCGCGGTCGCGGCGCTGGTGGCCGTGCCGGCGATCCTCGTGGCCGGCCTGTTCGCCTCGGTGACGGAGACGCTCGCCTTGTGGGCGACGAGCTTCGGCATGGGGCACGAGCGCACGGTGGCCGTGCTCGACGGGCTCGCGGGAGCCGGTGCGGAGGCGAGCCGCTGGGGCGTGCGGGCGATGAGTTTCTGGAGCCGCGGCCTGGCGCACCTGCTGGCCTCGTTCGGCTGGGGCTACTTCTGGGCGATCGCCACGGCGGCCTACATGCTGCTCCGCCAGGACGTCGACGGCACGGAGCTCGACGAGGTGGTGATCGACGAGCCTGGCAGCGAGGGCTGACGGCCGCCGGATGGGTCGGTCAGGACACCGCCGGTGGGGAAGTCGCGTCAGGAAGCCGCCATCGCGTGAGCTTGCGTCAGGAAGCCGCAATCGCGTGAGCGATGCGGACCTGCCCTGCCGTTTGGCTCGGGGCCGCCCGTGCCCCGTCGCCGGCCGTTCGCCTCGGCCATCGTGGCCTCGGCTCACTCGGATGCCGCCGGCGCTTCGCCATCCTGGCTTCGCTTGGCGTCATACGCCGGCTCCCGGGGCACGGGCGACCCCTCGCTGAGTTCAGGCTTGGAAGCCGCCATCGCGTGAGCTCGCGTCAGGAAGCCGCCGGCGTGTGAGCTCGCGTCAGGAAGCCGCCATCGCGTGAGCTCGCGTCAGGAAGCCGCAATCGCGTGAGCGATGCGGACCTGCCCCGCCGCCTGGCTCGGGGCCGGCACTCACTCGGCGCGACGTCGGGGGCACGTCCGGTCGAGCAGGCCCGCCAGACCCTCCAGCACCTCGCCGCGGCTCGCGGCCGCGTCGGCGCCGGCGGCGACCGCCGCCTCGAGCCGTTCCTTCCAGACGTGCGGCCCGAAGGCGATCACCGCACCGCCCTGCCCCGCCCAGCCGCGGCCGCTCGCGATGGCCGCCACCGGATCGGGGCACGACTGGATGTCGAGGAGGACCACGTCGTACGGTGCGGCATCGGGGTCGGCGGCGGGCAGGACCGCCCGCACGTCGAGCGTGTCCCCGAGGCCACGGGCCACGCCTGCCAGCCGGCTCGAGGCCATCAGGTCGGACGACACGAGCAGGATGCGGCGTGGCTGCATGGTTCCCTCAGACGGCCTCCGGACCGCGGACGGCCCGATAGATCTGCACCGCGTCCGCGATCGGCAGCACGTGCACGCGGCCGGTGCTGTCGGCGCCCGCCGTGAGCACTCCCGTGATCGCCGCCACCGCGCGGTCGACGAAGTCGTCGTTGACGGCGATCTCGAGCATCGCCTCCTGGGCGACCGCGTCCGGGGCGGCCAGGTCGTAGCCGTGCGTGTCGCAGACGGTCATCCGCGTCACCTGCACGGCGCCGAGCGCCTGCCGCACGCTCTCGATCTGCGCGGGCTTGATCATGGCGACGACCAGGTGCATGCGGCTCCCTCCAGCACGGACCGTCAGGGACGCGGCGCGACGACGGTGGCGTCGAGCGTCTTCGTGATCCGGGCGTCGAGGTCGACGAGGTGGGCCCGCGTGTAGTCGTCGAGCCGGACGTCGTTCTTGGCGAGCAGAGCCTTGATGGAGGACGAGAGGTCCCGGAGCCGCGCCGCCGCCACGGCCTGCGCGTCGGCCGGGGCCGCCGTGCCGAGGACGAGGCCGCAGAGCCGCGACACGTAGGCCCGCTGCAGGCCGCGGCGGAGGCTCGCGATCGCCGGCTTGCGGACGGTGTAGTCGCCCGGGCCGACGGTGGTGACCTCCGTCATCACGGCGGCCGACAGCCGCTCGAGCAGCTCCGCCACGGTGAACGCATCCTGGTCGGCCGACACCTTGAGCTCGCCGTCGCGGATCCGCTCGAGGGTCACCGGATCGAGCAGCCGCCCGAGCGTGCGGTCCTGCCACATCAGGACGACGTCGTGGACGGGATAGTCCTCGCGGCTCACCGCATCGCTGCCCCAGTGCGACCAGCGGGTGGGCACGAGCTGGTTGAGCAGGTCGGGCGGAAACGTGAACGGCTCGGCGGCGAGCATGCCCTTCTCGACCACGGCCAGCGCCTCCCGCTGCGTGGCGGCGTCGATCACGGCGAATGGGGGCGGGGCGTTGGGGTCGCCGCGGTGGCTCCGCGAGGCCGTCACGCCCCCCACGAGCCGCGAGGCGAACGTCATCGCCTGGCCGTGCGCCGTGAGCAGCACGCCGAACGCCTGCCGGACCCGCTCGTAGCCGGGCGTGGACCCGTCGGCCTCCTTCGCGGTGAGCCGCTCGGCGATCTTCGGCATCAGCTGGGCGACCAGTTCGGCCCGCGTGCGGGCGAACTCGACCGGGTCACTGCCCAGGTCGAAGCGGTTGGAGAACGGATCGGGATCGCCCGGCTCCGTGTCCTCGTCGGTCGCGTAGGCCAGGGCCGGCTCGCCGCTCCGCTCGGCGATCTTCTGGAGCTCCCGCCGCTCCGCGTCGGGCGAGGCGCCACCCAGCGGCCGGTAGCCGTACTCGATGGCCCAGACGTCGTAGGGACCGAGGCGGGCCGCGTAGTACTCACCCTGCGTCGTGCCGGCCGGCATGATGTTGGCCGGGATGTAGTCCATCACGCTCGTGCTGCCCCCCTCCCGCGAGGTCTTCGCGACATCGTTGAAGTCGGCGAGGGGCCGGAAGGCCGAGCCCTTGAAGTTGTGACGCAGCCCGAGGGTGTGGCCCACCTCGTGCATGGCCACGAGCTTCAGTCCCTGCGTGACCAGCTTGTCCTTCTCCTGCTCGGAGAGGCCGCCGGCCGCGTTGACGGCCAGGGCGGTGGCCGCGAGCGCCGTCTCCCGGGCATGGCCGTCGAACAGGTGGCACAGGCACCGCTCGCCGCCGTGCCCCTCCGGCCCTTCCGGCAGGTCGCCGGTGAGCCGCGCGACCGACTGCGGCGTGAAGGTCTCGTACTGCTGCCGCCAGAACTGGAGGAAGTCGCCGTCGAAGATGATGTCGGCGTCGAGGATCTGTCCCGTCCGGGGATTCACCCGCGACGGTCCCATCGCGAAGCTCTGCCCCGCGGTGATCCAGCGGAAGGTGTTGTAGTTGACGTCTTCCGGATCCCAGTCGGCGGCGTCGGGCTGCTGGCGGACTTCGATCGCGGAGGCGAAGCCGGCCTTCTCGAAGGCCTCGTTCCAGGCCTCGATGCCCTCGCGGATGGCCTGCCGGTGCCGGAACGGCACCGTCCGCTCGATCCAGAACACGATCGGCTTCTTCGGCGGCGAGACGTCGGCCGACGGGTCGGCCTTCTCGAGCTGCCAGCGGTTGATGTAGCGGACGAAGCGATCCTCGTCGACCTTCTGGGAGAAGTCCTTGAGGGCCGTGACGAAGTAGCCCACGCGGTCGTCGGCGTACCGTGGGCGGTAGGAGTTCTGCGGCAGCAGGCTGATCGAGTAGTGCACGTTCACCGTCGCGCCGCGGGAGTCGGGCACGGTGTCGAACTCGGCCGTCCCACCCGAGCCGTAGGTGGCCGCGACCTCCAGTTCCACGTTGTCGGGAAAGCCCTTCGCGCTCGCCCACGTCGAGCGGTCGGCCGCGAACGAGAAGCCCGGCAGGGCGCGTGAGATCTGCGGCAGATCGGTGAAGAAGATCTTGGCGAGGTCGATCACCGGACCGCCGCCCGGGCCCGTGGTCACGATCGGCACGCTGAACAGCACGCTGTCGGTGTAGGCGAGGCCCACCGCCCGCTCCTCGGGGCTGCCCTTGTCGGCGAAGAAGCGGACGTTCTTGCGGACCACGTGGATGGCGTCGTCCACCTTGCGGAGCGTCCAGACCCAGTCGTCGCCGAAGCCGACGCTCATGCCCCCGAGAATGGAGCGGTCGCCGATTCCGCGGGCGATCGAGATGGTCACGAACAGTTCCTTGCCGAGCAGCGGCTCGGGAACCTCGGCGAAGACCTTGTCGTCCTTTCTCCAGAGCGGGATCAGGCCGTCGATGCGGCGGGCGTCCTTGAAGGCGACGGCGAACGGCGGCTTCGACGGCTTCTCCGGGGCCGGAGGCGCGGCCGGCTGCGGCGCCGGCGCTGCCGGTGGCGTGGCGGCGGGCGGCTCGGCCTTGGCGGAGTCGGTCGGGCCGGAGGCGGATCCCGCGGCGGCGTCACCGGCCACCCCCTGCACCGCGACGAGCATCGCGACGAGGCCTGCCACGAGCCTCACCCGGGGCTGCACGAGCCGATTCCACGCCGCCATAGAAGCCCTCCGATACGCCTGCTGCTCGTCGACGAACACGCCTCGGGAAGCGTACCATCGGCCTGGTCGAGCAACCAATTTCCGGCACGGGGCGCCGCAATGACCAGGCCGGTTTCGCCCGAGCATGAGCTGGCCGCGGTCGGCCGCGCGTGGCTGGGCGACGCGGCGGTGTCGTGGCAGCGGCTCGAGTCGGACGGGTTCTCGGGGGCTCCACTCCTGCGTGTGAGTCCGGTCGATGACGCGGCGGCGATCGTCCTCAAGCCGTTTCCGCCTGAGGCTCGGCCGCGGCTCGAGTGGGTCCACCGGCTGATGCGGCACCTGCGGTCGCAGGGATGCGCCGAGGTTCCCGAGGTGCTCGTCGCGCGCGGGGGCGGCACGGTCGTGGCCGCCGAGGGAGCGGTCTGGGAGGCGGTGCGATTCGTGGCGGGCCGCGCCGCGGACCCGCCGACTGCGGAGCAGGCCGCGGCGGCGCTCGAGGCCCTCGCCCGCATCCATCGCGCGGCCGCGGCGTGGCCCGAAGCGCCGGCGACGCGCGGTCCGCCTCCGGCGGTGCAACGCCGCCGCGATCAGGCCGTCCGACTGCTCGCCACGCCCTGGCAGAGGCCGGCGGCCGTCCGGCCGGGCGACACGCTCGCCGAAGAGCTGGTGGCGCGGCTCGACACCGCCCTCGCGATCGCCCGCGAGTCGGGGCTGACCGCGGCGCTGCAGGGCGTGGTCAGCTTTCCGCCGCCGTCCATGGAGCGGCATGCGGTGCTCCGCGACGTCTGGACCGGGCACGTGCTCTTCGGAGGCGAGCGTCCGGCCCGCGTGGCGGGGATCGTCGATTACCAGGCGGCGGCCATCGACACGCCGGCGACCGACGTCGCGCGGCTGATCGGCAGCTGGCAGCGGGACGTCGGCTCCCCGCCCGACGCGGCGTGGGCGGCCGCCGTCGCGGCGTACGAGCGGGTGCGGCCGCTGCCGCCTGCGGAGCGGAGGCTCATCCGCTGGCTCGATGCCACGGGCACGATCCTCGGACTCGACAACTGGTTTCGCTGGGTGTTTGCGGAAGGGAGGCAGTTTGGGGATGCGGCGCGGGTTCTGGGCCGGGTGGAGCGATTGCTCGCGTGTCTGCCGGCCGCAATCGTCTGTCTGGCACGCCATGAAACGGCGGTTTGACCGCTGAAAAGTGCAGTTCGTAGACTTTTGAGGTCGAAAGATTCCCAGGGATGTGGGCTGCCTGCCGCGAGGGAAGGATCTCATGCCGTTTCAGAACCCCGGTCGCGTCGTCGGTTGGCTGGCGATGCTTGGATGGCTGCTGGGCGGCGCCGACGGGCTCATGGCCGGGGATCTCGCGGGGCCGCTGGGCGTGGCCAAGCCCCTGGTCGCCAATCCGCTGGCGGACGTGGCAGCGGCCCTCGGGGAGCCGGTCGCGATCACCGCGGCCGTGGAGCCCGGCCGCGATGGCGGAGCCGACACCCTGGCCGTCACCGCCCGTCTCGAACCGGGGTGGCACCTGTACTCCGTCACCCAGAAGCCGGGCGGACCGATCGCGACCCGGATCACGGTCGCCAAGGATTCCCCGCGGAGCGCGACGGGGCCATTCCTGCCCGATGCCGAGCCGCACCGCCGCACGGCTGACGATGTGCCCGCGTGGAAGGGGCTGGTGATCGAGGAGCACGCGGGTGTCGTCACCTGGCGGGCGCCGCTGGCGGCCGGTGCCGGCGACGTGCGTGGCTCCGTCAGCCTGCAGCTCTGCCAGGAGACGACCTGTCTGCCGCCGCAGACCATCGCCTTCACGGCGGCTGCGTCGGCGCCCGCGGCCGCGGCGGCCTTCGCCGAGCACGTTCCCGATCGCGCTCACGTCACGCTCCGCGCTGCCTACCGCGCCGCCGACGGCGTGCTGGCCGTGGAACTCGTTCCGGACGAGGGCTGGCACCTCTACCGGCCCTCCGGCTCCGTGAAGACGGAGGTCGGACAGGGCAAGCCGACGATCGTGTCGTCGGGCACGGCGGCGGTCTCGCCGATCACGGGGGCGCGGGTGACGAAGGTCACGCCCACCACGCACGCGGACCTGGTGGAGGCGGGGGCGGTGGACGGGCCGATCGGCCTCGAGATCGGCCTGGAGATCGCGCGAGGGCCGGCGGACGCCGGGCAGCAGCCGCTCGAGGCCGTGCTCGGTTTTCAGACGTGCAGCGACCAGACCTGCGATCCGCCCACCGCGATCCGGCTGACGGTCACGCCGGCTGCCGACGGCGCCGGGGCGGTGGCCTTCGCGCCGGCCAAGTACGCGGAGGCGGCCAAGGGGGTGAGGCCGCTGGCCGCTGCGGCGGCGGCTCCGGTGGCCACGGCCGCGACGGCCGCCGTCGAGCGTCCGGCCGTGCCCGTGATGGCCGCGGCCCCCACGTCGGCGACGCCCCCCGCTGGTGCCGCGGCGGCGCCGGCGGCGTCGATCGCGCTGCCCATGGCCCTCCTGATGGGCCTTGCCGGCGGGCTGCTCCTCAATCTGATGCCCTGCGTGCTCCCGGTGCTGGGCCTCAAGCTGATGTCGTTCGCCCAGCAGTCGGGCCGCGACCGGCGCGAGGTGTTCCAGATGAATCTCTGGTACTGCGCGGGCGTGTTCGCGGTGTTCATGGCGTTGGCGACGGCCAGCGTCGCGGCCAACATCGGGCTCGGGAAGGCGAACCTGGCCTGGGGGGAGCAGTTCACGTCGGCGGGCTTCAACATCACGATGATCGCCGTGGTGTTCGCCTTCGCGCTCTCGTTTCTGGGCATCTGGGAGCTGCCGATCCCGGGCTTCATCGGCGAGAAGGCGGGGCACGTGCAGTCGCAGGAAGGGCCCGTCGGCTCGTTTCTCAAGGGCGTGCTCAGCACGGTGCTCGCCACGCCATGCAGCGGTCCGTTCCTCGGGCCGGTGTTCGGGTTCACGCTCACGCAGCCGACGTCGGTGACCTACGCCGTGTTCGCGGCCATCGCGGCGGGCATGTGCCTGCCGTACGTCGTCGTCGGGCTGCTGCCGGGCCTGGTGCGGTTCCTGCCGAAGCCGGGAGCCTGGATGGGCACCTTCAAGGAGATGCTCGGCTTTGTGATGCTCGGCACCGTGGTCTACCTGTTCACCATCCTGCATCACGAATGGTTCGTGCCCACGCTCGCGCTCCTGGTGGGCATCTGGGCGGCGTGCTGGTGGGTCGGCAAGGCGCAGGAGACGACGGGCACGGTCGGGTTCGGCCGCTGGCTGCAGGCCGGCACGGTCGCTGCCGCGGTCGGCTGGGGAGCCTTCACGCTCCTCGCCCCGGGAGAGTCGGTGATCGAATGGGAGCAGCCGTTCTCCCGGGACCGGATCGCGGAGCTGCGCCGCAGCGGGGCGACCGTCATGGTCGATTTCTCGGCCGACTGGTGCCCGACGTGCAAGTTCAACCTCGCCTATGCGATCGAGACCGACCGGGTGAAGGCCGCGGTCGAGAAGAACCGCGTCGTGCCGGTGCTCGCCGACTGGACCGACGGCTCGAACGAGATCAAGGCGGCGCTCGAGGCCCTGCAGAGCCGGTCGATTCCGGTGCTCGCGATCTACCCCGCCGCGACGCCCGGCGGTGAGTGCCCCGATCCGATCGTGCTTCGCGATCTGATCACCGAGGCCCAGGTGCTCGAGGCCCTGCAGCAGGCCGGCCCGTCGAAGCCGGGCGCGGGACCGATCCGCGCCGCATCCGCCGCCCGGGCCGCCGGGCACTGACTACCGGAGCACGACCCGCTCGGCGTCGGCCCTGGCCGCCGCGACCCGCCCGATCCGGAAGCTCTCGTGGCCGAGGTCGGCCAGCTGCTTCTGGATGCTGTCGGCGAAGTGGGGGGACACCACGAGCGCCATGCCGATGCCCATGTTGAACACCCGCTCCATCTCGTCGGTCGCGATCCCGCCGAGGGCCTGAACCCAGGGAAACACCGCGGGCACGTGCCACGAGCCCCGCTCGAGCACCACCTGCACCGTGTCGGGCACGATCCGGGCGAGGTTCTCCACCAGCCCGCCACCGGTGATGTGGGCGATGCCGTGGACCACCTGCTTGACGCGGTAGTGGCCGAGCACCGCCTTCACCGGCCGCGCGTAGAGCCGGGTGGGCGTGAGCAGGGCCTCGCCCACCGTCCGGTCGCCGAGGGCGGGCACGCGGTCGGCCACGGTCAGCCCGCCGATCTCGAACACGGCCTTCCGCACCAGGCTGTAGCCGTTGGAGTGAAAGCCGCTCGAGGCGAGGCCGAGCACCACGTCGTCCGGCTGGATCTGCCGGCCGTCCACCAGCCGCTTCCGTTCGACCACGCCGACGCAGAAGCCCGCCAGGTCGTACTCGCCGGGGTGATACATGTCGGGCAGGATGGCCGTCTCGCCCCCCACGAGGGCGCACTCGCACTCCACGCAGGCGTCGGCGATGCCGCGCACGATCCGCTCGAGCAGGTCCGGATCGTCCTTGGCGAGGGCGACGTAGTCGAGAAAGAACAGCGGCTCGGCCCCGGTGCAGAGTGCGTCGTTGACGCTCATCGCCACGAGGTCGATGCCCACCGTGTGATGCACGCCCGTCTCCACGGCCACCTTGAGCTTCGTGCCCACGCCGTCGGTGCACGACACCAGCAGCGGATCCTCGTAGCCCCGGTTGAAGAGGCCCTTGAAGTCGAGTGCGAAGAGGGCGGCGAAGCCCCCCTCCTGGCTCATCACCCGCGGGCATTGGGTGCGCCGCATGTGCGCGGGCAGCCGCGCCATCCCCTCGCGATAGAGTTCGAGGTTCACGCCCGCGCCGGAATAGGTCGCTCCGCTCACGCCGGTATCATCGCGTTCCCGGAGGGCCTCGCAAGGCCCGGTGGTATCATCCGGAGATGCCGCCGCGGAAGCCTTTCATCCGGAAACGAGTCTCGCCCCGCAAGCCGCTGCCCCCGCTGCAGTTCACGCAGCCGCTCCCGTACGGGGCGATCCTCCGGGACGGCGGCGTGCAGTTCGTGGTCTACAGCCGCTCGGCCACGAAACTCCGCATCCTGCTCTACGACGCGGTGGCCGACCTCGCGGCCGCCGAGACGATCGAACTGGAGCCCGCCCGCGACCGCTGGGGCGACATCTGGAGCGTGTTCGTGCCGGGGCTGGCGGCCGGCACGCTCTACCACGTGCAGGCGGACGGTCCCTTCGAGCCGGAGCGGGGGCAGCGGTTCGACGGCCGCGCCCGGCTGATCGACCCGTATGCCAAGGCCCTCGCCGGGGAGTTCGCGATCGCCGCCGACGGCCGGCTCGTGCCGCCGAAGTGCGTCGTCGTCGACGATGCCTTCGACTGGCAGGGCGACCGCCACCTCCGCCGCGGCCTGTCCGACACGGTGATCTACGAGATGCACGTCCGCGGATTCACCGCCAGCCCGACGAGCGGCGTGGAGCATCCCGGCACCTACCTCGGCGTGATCGAGAAGATTCCCTATCTCAAGTCGCTCGGCGTGACGGCGGTCGAGCTCATGCCGGTGCACGAGTTCGCGGCGGCCATGCCGACGGCCGACGGCGTGGTGCGGTCCAACTACTGGGGCTACGATCCGCTGGCCTTCTTCGCACCGCACCGGGGCTACGCCGCCGACACCGCCCCCGGGGCGCAGGTTCGCGAGTTCAAGGAGATGGTGCGCGCGCTCCACGCCGCCGGCATCGAGGTGATCCTCGACGTGGTCTTCAACCACACCGCCGAGGGCAATCACCTCGGCCCCACGCTCTCGTTCAAGGGGCTCGAGAACCGCGTCTACTACATGCTCGGCGACGGCGGCGCCACGTACCGCAACTACACCGGCTGCGGCAACACGATCAACGGCAATCACCCCATCGTCCGCGAGCTGATCTTCCTCTGCCTGCGGAACTGGGTGCACAACTACCACGTCGACGGCTTTCGCTTCGACCTGGCGAGCGTGCTCAGCCGCGACCGCAACGGCGACCTGCAGCCGAATCCGCCCGTGGTGGAGGTGATCACCGAGGACCCCGCCCTCGCCGACACCAAGATCATCGCGGAGGCCTGGGACGCCGCCGGGGCCTACCAGGTGGGCTCGTTCGCCCGGATGCGGTGGGCGGAGTGGAACGGCCGCTACCGCGACGACGTGCGGCGGTTCTGGCGGGGCGACGCGGCCCAGACGGGACACCTCGCCACCCGGCTCGCCGGCTCGAGCGATCTCTACGCGGAGCACGGCCGCCAGCCCTGCCATTCGATCAACTTCGTGACCTCGCACGACGGCTTCACGCTCTCGGATCTCGTCAGCTACCGCGAGAAGCACAACGAGGCCAACGGCGAGGGCAATCGCGACGGCGACAACAACAACTTCTCCGACAACAACGGCGTGGAGGGGCCGTCGGCCGATCCTGGCATCGAGGCCATTCGCTCGCGCCAGATCCGCAACCTGCTCTCCACGCTCCTCCTCAGCCAGGGAGTGCCCATGCTGCTGGCGGGTGACGAGTGCCGCCGGACGCAGCGGGGCAACAACAACGCCTGGTGCCAGGACAACGACGTCTCGTGGATCGACTGGAGCCTCGTCGACTCGAACGCCGCCCTGGTGCGGTTCGTGCGCGAGCTGATCCGCTTCCGGCTCGGCAACCCCACCCTCCGCCGCCGCTCGTTCCTCGTCGGCGGTCCGACGGAGTCGGGAGCGCTGCCCGACGTGGCCTGGTTCGGCCCCGACGGGCAGCCGATCGACTGGCACGTGGCCGATGGCGGGATCAGCTGCTTCCTGGCCGCGCCCACGCCCGAGCGGCTGATCGCCGGCAACAACCTCGAGGCCGGCGGCATGGCCGGCGTGCCGCGGCACGTGCTCGTGATGGCCCACGCGGAGGCGACCCCGAAGGAGTTTGCCATTCCCGTGCCGTCGATCATCCGTTCGCTGCCGTGGCGGCTGTTCGTGCACACCGGCCGCCCCGCCCCGAACGACATCTTCGGCGACGGCCGCGGCCCCCTCGTCGCCGGGTCGGAGCCGCTCCAGCTGCCGGGGCGGTCGCTCGTCTGTCTGGTGGCGAGCCCCGCGGAGGCGGTCGCCCAGAAGACCGCGGTTCCGCGAACCTGAGTCCGCCGGGTACGATGAGGGAGGCCCGCGATTCCCCTTCCCGGAGGAGTGTCCGTCGATGCGTCACGCGCTCGTTCGCCTCGGTTCCCTGCTGCTGCTCGTCGGCCTCGTGCCGGGGTGCGGCCCCTCGACCTGTTCCGCACCCCAGGCCCGGCCGGCTGCGGTCGGCGGCCATGCCGACCACGACCACGGCCACGACGGCCACGATCACGCCCCCCCGGCCGGCTTCGCCGATGGCGTGAAGCGGCTCGAGACGCTGTCCCGCGATCTTGCCGACTCGATCAGCGACGAGGGCGTGCACGAGTTCGGTCATCTCCTCGAGGAGGTGCGAGAGGCGGCGAAGCAGCTTCCCTCCGCTCCGGCCGCCGACGTCGCGACGATCACGAAGGCCCTCGACGACCTGGAGGAGTGCTTCGGGAAGGTCGACGAGGCGTTTCATTCCGGCGACGAGAAGATCGATCCCAAGCAGGTGCTGGAGTCGGTCAAGGAGCGGATCGAAGGTGCATTCACGGCGATCAAGGAGGTGCTCTGATGCGGGCGACGTGCGGACGAATGGTGGTGGTGGCGGCCTGGGCGGTGGCCCTGGGCTTCGGGGCGACGGTCAGCGTGGCCGAGATCGACGTGGCCGCCGTCCGCGGCGGGGTGCTGCTCGCCGAGGAGCCGGCGGGGGCGATCTCGATCGCCGATGCCAAGGCGAAGCTCGGTCCCACGCCCCAGCCCGTGGTGGTGGCCGGTCGGATCGGCGGCAAGGGCACGTCGCCGTTCGGCAGGAACGAGGCCACGTTCTCGATGCTGGAGATTCCGACCGACGACCACGCCGCCAAGCCGGGGCACAAGGCGGAAGACTGCCCGTTCTGCAAGAAGCGGACGGCCAACTCGCCGATCGCGGCCGTGAGCTTCGCCGGCACCGATGGCAGGGTGATCGCCGTCGATGCCCAGAAGCTGCTCGGCGTGGCCGAGGGGCAGGACGTGGTCGTGCGCGGCCAGGGATTCTTCGATCCGAAGCTCGGCATCCCGCTGATCCAGATCAACGCCGACGGCCTCTACATCCGCAAGGCGAAGTGAGCCGATGCGGACGGCGTTCAAGGAGTGGGCGGCGATCTGCCGCGCGCTGGCGGCAGGCCGTCAGGACGTGATCCTGCGGAAGGGCGGCATCGTCGAGGATGGCGGGGAGTTCCGCCCCGAGCACGCGGCCTTTCTGCTGTTCCCCACGTTCGTGCATCAGGCGCCCGAGAGCCTGGTTCCCGAGGCCCGGCACCTGCTCGTGGACATCGACGCCGACCGCCCCCCCGAGGGCAGCGTGGTGTTTCGGCACCGGGCCCGGGTGCTGGAGGCCCGCCGGGTGCTGCGGCTCGACGACCTCGCGGCCTACCGCGGCCGCCACGTCTGGTCCGACGCGGT
>JBIIMU010000127.1:0-7071 GCA_044337845.1 Pirellulales bacterium
CGAGAGCTTCGTAATCCAGCGGTTCCGTTCGGCGAGGTCGAACATCACGCGCGAGCAGAACACCGCCGTGAACAGGTTGAGCAGGAGCCCGAAGAACAGCGTGACGGCGAAGCCCTTGAGCTGGTCGGTGCCGATCGCGAACAGCACGACGGCCGTGATCAGGGTGGTGAGGTTCGAGTCGACGATGGTGGAGAAGGCCCGGGCGAAGCCGTTGCGGATCGCCATCCGCACCGCCGCGCCGCGGTCGATCTCCTCCCGCATCCGCTCGTAGATCAGCACGTTGGCGTCGACGGCCATGCCCACGGAGAGCACGAGGCCGGCGAGGCCGGCGAGCGTGAAGGCCGCCTTCACGGAGATCATCACGGCGACCACGAGCACGATGTTCAGCAGCACCGCCAGGTCGGCCACGAACCCGGAGAACCGGTAGTAGGCCAGCATGAAGGTCAGCACGAGGAGCGTGGCCAGGAGCATCGCGAGCCGCGCCGACTTGATCGTGTCGTCGCCGAGCTGCGAGCTGATCCGCTGCTCACTGATCGGCTCGCTCTGCAGGGCCGCGGGCAGGCTGCCGGCGTTGAGCACCTCGACCAGGAAATCGACCTCCGGCTGCTTGAAGTTGCCGGTGATCTGCCCGAACGAGGTGATCGTGCTCTGGATGGCGGGGGCCGACTGGACGACGTCGTCGAGGAGGATCGCCAGCCGGCTCTCCAGGCCGTTGGCCGGGTCGGGCAGGTTGCGACCCGTCAGCAGGCCGAACCGCGCGGCGCCGTTCGACGTCAGCGTGAACTCGACGCACGGGGAGAACTTCTGGTCGATGTCGGCGCCGACACGCGACAGGTCGCCGCCGGTGACGTTGAACGGATCGTTGACCACGAGGATTTCCTTGGCACCGTCGGGCGACTCCCGCGTGACCAACCGCCGGTCGTCGGTCGGATCCATCTTGGCCGTGTCCACCCGGGCCCAGCGGGCCACGGTCTCCGACCCCTGCCGCACCAACTGCCCGGCCGACCTTTCCGCCAGGGCGATGGCCGCCTGGTGGCGGGCGTCGTCGCGGTTGGCGAGGATGCGGAACTCGAGCACGCCGGCGCTCGACACGATCCGCTTGATCTGCTCGACCTCCGACTGCTCCACGTCGGGGATGATCACCTCGATCTGGTCGAGACCGTACTGCCGGACGGTGACCTCCTTCTGGCCACCCGGATTCACGCGGCGGCTCACGGCGGCGACGAGCTTGTCCATCGCGACGGCGCCCCGCTCGGGCACGAGGTCGTAGTCGATCTCCAGGCCGTCGGCCGTGGCCCGCCGGGCCGTCTCCCGCACCGCGACGCGGTCGAAGGCGGCTCCGGCAACCGACGCCGCGAACGCCTCCCGCGACTTCTCGTCGGGCGTGGCGAGGCGGACCGTCACCCCGTCGCCGGCCCGGCGGCGGAGCGTTCCCTGGGCGCCGTCCTGCGCGGCCAGCATCCCCTCGAGCCTCCGCACCGTGTCGTCCACCCGCGACGCCACCTGCTTCGAGCTGTCGACCTGGTAGACGAGGATCAGGCCCCCCTTGAGGTCGATGCCCAGCCGCGGCGGCCAGCCCATCCAGCACACCACGCCGCCGATCGTGGCCGCCACGAGCACCGCCGCGATCCGCGCCCACATGTCCGGCACGCGAAGGCCGCTCGCGATCAGCCGGGCCAGCACCACCGGCACCGCCAGGGTGAGGAGCGTGATGCCCCACGTCGCCCAACTCTCCCGCCACCACGGCTCGGCGGCTGCGGCCGCGGGGGCTCCCGCCGCCACGGCCTGCGCGATGATGCCCACGGCGATGCTCGACATGTTCATGAGGGGGTTCCGTTGCCTTCGGTTGGTGGATGCGGCCCGGCTCAGCCGGGGTCGGCCGTCCCGCTTTCGCCCGCTCCGTCGCGCAGCACCCTGGCTACGCTGGAGAGCGTCACGGTCAGCTTGGTGTTCGTGGCTTCGTCGATCTTGAGCGTGATGCGGTCGGCTTCCCGGTCGACGGCCGCGACGGTGCCGCAGATGCCCGACGCGGTGACGACGCGGTCGTTCTTCTTGAGGGTGGCCAGCAGTTCCTGCTGCTTCTTGACCCGCTCCCGCTCCGGCCGAAAGAGCAACAGGTAGGCGGCGCCGGCGATCGCCACCAGCGGCAGGTACTGCAGCACCAGCGCCTCGGGGCGATCGCCCGCGGCCGCGGCCTGCGCGATGCAGAAGACCGCCTCGCCGAGGACGGCAGAAACCACGGGGAACGGGGACTCAGTCATGGGGAATCCGGCAACCGACGCGGCCGCGGGGGCTCAGGCCCCGGCATGGCAAACCGGCAAATGTAGTGGCTTCGTCACGCGAGCGGCAAGAGCCGTCCGCAGCGTGCGGACGACACGCACCCGCGGGGCCATCACGGCTCCGGGCCGCCCGCCGCCGCCAGCAGTGCGGTGCTCTCCGTTTCGAACCGGCCCGCCACGATCGCCGCCCGCAGCCGGGCGACCAAACGCTGGTAGAAGGTCAGGTTGTGGATCGACGCCAGCACCGGCCCGAGCATCTCGTCGGCCATGAACAGGTGCCGAACGTAGCGGCGATCGTGCCGGCAGGCGAGGCAGGGGCAGCCCTCCTCGAGCGGACGATCGTCGGCGGCGTACTTCGCGTTGCGGAGCCGAACCTGCCCGGCGAACGTGTAGACCAGGGCGTTGCGGCCGCACCGCGTGGGCAGCACGCAGTCGAACATGTCGATCCCGGCCGCCACGGCGGCGATGATGTCGCGGGGCTGGCCCACGCCCATCAGGTACCGCGGCCGATCGGACGGCAGGTGAGGCATGGTGGCCCGGAGTGCCGCCACCATCGCCTCGGGCCCCTCGCCGACCGAGAGCCCGCCGACGGCATAGCCCGGAAAGCCGATCGCCCGCAGCCCCTCCGCGCTCTCCTGGCGAAGGTCGGGGTCGAGGCCGCCCTGCACGATGCCGAACAGCGCCTGGTCCGGGCGGCGGTGGGCCTCGCGGCACCGCGCGGCCCAGCGGAGTGATCGCCGCATCGCCTCGGCCACGACCGTCCGTTCGGCGGGCAGGGCGACGACGTGATCCATCTGCATCGCCACGTCGGCGCCGATCGCCTGCTGGATCCGCATCGAGTTCTCGGGCGTGAACTCGACCGCCCGGCCGTCCACGTGCGAACGGAAGAACGCGCCGTCCTCGGTGACCTTCACCTGCCGCGCGAGGCTGAACACCTGAAACCCGCCCGAGTCGGTGAGCGTCGGCCCGTTCCAGCCCATGAAGGCCGCCAGCCCCCCTGCCCGCTCGACGAGTTCCTCGCCCGGCCGCACGTGGAGGTGATACGCATTGGAGAGCACCATGCCCGCGCCCGTCTCGCGGACGCGGCCGATGTCGACCCCCTTCACGCTGGCGAGCGTGGCCACCGGCATGAACAGCGGCGTGGGCACGCGTCCGTGCGGCGTCGTGAGCGCCCCCGCCCGCGCCGCGCCGTCCGTCGCCTCGATCTCCAGCGCGAATCCGGGTTGCATCCGTGCAGCCTACCCCGAATCCCGCCGCGCGCCCGCAGGAGTCGCCGACCGGATGCTCGATGCTTGGCGAAAGCGGTCAGGGCTCGCGGGCTTTCGCGAGCCCCGTGCCCATCGCAGGAGCAGTGGCCGGTCGGGGCACGCGCAGGAGCCGGTGCACTTTGCGCCTCACGCGGTGCGCCGGGCTCCGCAGGGGCATTCCGTAGCAAAGTCCGCCGGCTCCGAGCATGTCGCCGACCGGCCACGGCGCGGCCCCCCGATGGCGCGAGATCAGAAGATCCCGAGCGCCTCGAGGGAATACCGCACGACGAGGCCGGCGACCACCACGCTCACCATGCTCATCAGCTTCACGAGGATGTTGAGGCTCGGGCCGCTCGTGTCCTTGAAGGGGTCGCCCACGGTGTCGCCCACGACGGCGGCCTTGTGGGCGTCGCTCCCCTTGCCGCCGTGCACGCCGCTCTCGATGTGCTTCTTGGCGTTGTCCCAGGCGCCACCCGCATTGGCCATGAACACGGCCACGCAGAAGCCGGTGGTCAGGCCGCCCACGAGCAGGCCGAGCACGCCACTGACGCCGAGCAAAAGACCGATGACCACCGGCACGGCCAGGGCCAGCACCGACGGCAGCACCATCTCCCTCTGGGCCGCCTTGGTGCTGATCGCGACCGGCGCGGCGTAGTCGGGGAGTTCGGTGCCTTCCATGATGCCCGGGTGCTCGCGGAACTGCCGGCGGACCTCCTCCACCATGCCCTTCGCGGCCCGGCCCACGGCCTTCATCGTCAGGGCGCAGAACACGAACACGCTCATCGCGCCCACGAACATGCCGACGAGCACCTTCGGGTTCATGAGCGTGACGTCGTAGAACCGCATGTAGTCCTGCATCGTGGCCTTCTTCACGTCGACGATCCGGTTCTCGTTGACGAGCCGCTCGACCACGTCGGCGGCGGGGGGCGTCTTGGCGAGGGCGTTGCGGACGGCGCCGGAAAGCCCCTCGACCGCGGGCGGCAGCAGTTCCTTCCCGTCGCGGCCCCGGCGGCCGTCGAGCACCGCCGGATCGAGCACCATGAACACGCGGTTGGTCTCGGGCTTGTCGCCGACGGACACGACGAGCCGGTCGGCCAGCTTCATCCAATCGCCGGCGGCGAGCTTGGCGCCGCCGGCCGCGACCTCCTGGACCCCGTCGCGGGTGACGACGGCGGCATGGCCCCAGCGATCGAAGCCGATCCGCACTTCTTCGACGTAGGCCGCCAGGAGCGCCAGCGCCGTGAGGGCCGCCGAGCCGATGGCGAAGCCCTTGCCGGTGGCGGCGGTGGTGTTGCCGAGGGCGTCGAGGGCGTCGGTCCGCTCCCGGACGACCTCGGGCAGGCCCGCCATCTGGGCGTTGCCACCGGCGTTGTCGGCGATCGGACCGTAGGCGTCGGTCGCGAGCGTGATCCCGAGCGTGGAGAGCATGCCGACCGCGGCGATGCCCACGCCGTAGAGCCCGAGGGCGAACAGGTTCGGATCGGTGAAGTTGAAGCCGTTGGCGAACCCGAAGGCCAGCAGCGTGGCCGCACCGGTGATCAGCACGGGCGCCCACGTCGAGAGCATGCCCTCGGCGACGCCACCGATGATGATCGTGGCCGGGCCGGTCAACGCCTGGTCGGCGAGCTCCTTGGTCGGGGTGTACTCGTTGCTCGTGGCGTACTCCGTCCACTTCCCGATCAGCCAGCCGGCGACGAGGCCGACGATCACCGAGACGGCGATTCCGAGGTGCGAAAAGCCCCGCATCAGCAGAAACGTGATCCCGAACGTGGCCACCACGATGGCCACGGTCGAGAAGTTGATCCCCTTGGCGAGGGCGGCGAGCAGGGCCTTCTGCGAGGAGTCTTCCTGGGTCCGGACCTGGTAGATGCCCCATACGGACAGCAGCGTGCCCACCGCCGCGATGGCCATGGGCAGGAAGATGGCGTTGAGCTGCATCGCGCCGTCGCCGGTGAACGCGGCCACGCCCAGGGCGGCCGTGGCGAGGATCGAGCCGCAGTAGCTCTCGTAGAGGTCGGCCCCCATGCCGGCGACGTCGCCCACGTTGTCCCCCACGTTGTCGGCGATCGTGGCCGGATTGCGGGGATCGTCCTCGGGGATCGAGTGCTCGACCTTGCCCACGAGATCGGCTCCCACGTCGGCCGCCTTGGTGAAGATGCCGCCACCGACGCGGGCGAACAGGGCCTGGGTGCTCGCTCCCATCCCGAAGCAGAGCATCGTGACGGTGATCTCCTCGAGCGACAGCGGCGTGAAGCCGAGCAGCGGCACGAGCCAGTAGAGGATGAAGAACCAGAGCATGATGTCGAGCAGGCCGAGGCCCACGACCGTGAGCCCCATCACGGCGCCCGAGCGGAAGGCGATCTGCAGGCCCTCGTTGAGCGACCGCTCGGCGCCGGCGGCGGTGCGGTTGCTCGCCAGGGTGGCCGTCTTCATGCCGAACCAGCCGGCGAGCCCCGAGAAGAATCCGCCGGAGAGAAACGCGAACGGCACCCACAGGCTCTGCACCCCGAGGCCCAGCGCCATCCAGAGCAGCAGGACGGCGATCGCCAGGAATGCCCAGCCCACGACCTTGTACTGCTGCTTCAGATAGGCATCGGCGCCGGTGCGGACGTAGCCGGCGATGTCGATCATCTTCTGGGTGCCGGCCGGCTGGGCCTCCATCCACTGGAAAAACTGCCAGGCCTGGAAGAGCGCGAGCGCGGAGCCGCCCACGCCCACGAGCCACCACACGAGATAGAAGAGATTCGCGAAGCCGGACGGAGGCGCCTCGGGGTTCGCCGGCACGCC
Source organism: Pirellulales bacterium (assembly GCA_044337845.1). Lineage (GTDB taxonomy): Bacteria > Planctomycetota > Planctomycetia > Pirellulales > UBA1268 > QWPN01. Next base: position 6,314 of record JBIIMU010000127.1, read on the forward strand.
GCCGCAGCCGGCGAGGGCGAGGATGGCGAGGGCGCCGAGGGCGATCGGAGCCAGGCGGACGGAACGCTTCACGATGGAGACTCTCCGGAAGTCGGGGTGGCGGGTGAGCGGTGCAGGAAACCCGGACGGGCCGCACGGGACGGCGGGCGCCGCCCGATCGAGGAGTTCCCGTGCGCGAGATTGAACCCTGCGCACCGGCGCGTGTCAAACGGCCGCGACCGGGGGCAACCGGCGGGCTGACGGCCCGCCGCCACACCGGCGAAAACCGGTCAGACCGGCGGCTTTCCGATGGGGTGGTAGGCGAAGCCGCGGGCCTTCATCTCCCGTGGGGAGTAGAGGTTGCGACCGTCGAAGATCACCTTGGCCTTCATGCGCGATGCCATGGCGTCGAAATCGGGGCGCCGGAAGTCGCCCCACTCGGTCACGATCGCGAGGCAGTCCGCCCCGTCGAGGGCGTCGAGATCCCCGGCGGCGTACCGGAGCCGGTCGCCGTAGATCGCGCGGACGTTGTCCATGGCCTCGGGGTCGTACACGCTCACCTCCGCCCCGCCCGCGAGCAGCCGCTCGATCAGGTCGATGGCCGGGGCGTCGCGGACGTCGTCCGTCCGCGGCTTGAAGGCCAGCCCCCAGAGGGCGATCTTTCTGCCGGCCAGATCACCGCCGAACCAGGCGTCGATCTTGTGGCCGAGCACCTGCTTCTGCGCGAGGTTCGTCTCGTGGACAGCGGTGAGGATCCGCGGGCTCACGCCCTTGTCACG
>JBIIMU010000128.1:0-7025 GCA_044337845.1 Pirellulales bacterium
GGCTCGAGCCTGGCCGCGGTGCTCGGCGGCCTGCACGTCGCCGAACTGCTCGATGCCCTGACGGCCGACGCCGACCCCCAGCCGGAGCTCTTCGACGTGGCGCATGCGACGCTCAGACGGCTGTCGGAATGGAGTGGCGACGACGCGGCCGTTCCCGGCCTGCTCGCGGCGCTGGAGCTCGCCTTCCTGCGGCTCACGGGGCACGGCCCCGTGCTCACGCACTGCGCGGAGTGCCACGGCGGCCTGCCGCAGGCCGGCCGGACGGCCTTCGCCATGCTCGACGGCGGCACCCTCTGCGACCGCTGCCGCCGGGGTCGTCGCGGCGTGGTGTCGCTCTCGGCCGCCGCGCTGTCCGCCCTGCGGACGCTGGCCCGCGGCCCCGCCGATCCGCCGGCGCTGCCCGCCCACGTCGCCGGCGAGGTCCGCGGCGTGATGACCACCTACCTCGCGCACCTGCTCGGCAGGCCGCTGCGCGTTCCCGCCACGCTCACCCGCGGCGGCCGGAGAGCCAGTCGCCCGTGAACACCGCGCCGTTCGTCATCCTCCGTCGCCTCCCGCTGCGGCCTGTCCTGCTCGCCTGCGGGATCGCCTGCGCCGGATGCGCCTCGCTGCAGAAGCCCCAGTGGCCCTGGGCCGCCAAGGCCACCGCGGACGCGCAGGAGGACGAGATCGACAAGCAGCTCGGCGAGGATGCGGAGTCCGAGGTGATCTCCTCGGAGTATCGCACCCAGGACGACCCCGGCTGGGACTACTTCAAGGGCGACAACATCAAGCGGCGTTGGAAGAAGATGGTGGGCCGGGGCCCCAACGAGCCCGTCGCCCGCACGGCGCTCGCCGAAGCCGATGCCCTGTTCCGCGAAAGCCGCTACAAGGACGCGATCAAGAAGTACAAGGTGGCGATCGACCGCTGGCCCGACTCGGCGATCGAGGAAGACGCCATGTGGCAGCTCGCGGAGAGCTACTTCTTCACCGACCAGTACCCCAAGGCCGAGGACCAGTACGACGAGCTCGTCAAGAAGTACGCCAACACCAAGTATCTCGACCGCGTCGCGCAGCGGCAGTTCGTGATCGCCCAGTACTGGGTCGCGCTCGACCAGAAGCTCCACTTTCCCACGATCGTGCCGAACCTCACCGACCGCAGCCGGCCGCTGTTCGACACCCGCGGCCGGGCGCTCAAGGCCTACGACCACGTTCGGCTCAACGACCCGCGGGGCCCCCTGGCCGACGACAGCATCATGGCCCAGGCCAACGCCCACTTCGTCGACCGCCAGTGGCTCGACGCCGACTACTTCTACGGGCTCCTCCGCAGCGAGTATCCCGACAGCGACTTCCTCCTCCAGGCCCACCTCCTCGGCCTGCAGTCGAAGCTCCGCGCCTACCAGGGGCCGGGCTACGAGGGGAGCATCCTCGAGGAAGCCGAGGTGCTCGCCGACCAGGTGCTCGTGCAGTTCCCGGATCAGCTCGGCCGGGAGGAGGAGGATCGCCTGATGAAGACGCGGGCGGAGGTCGCCGCGCAGCAGGCGCTCCGCCACTGGCAGCGGGCCGAGTTCTACGCCAAGGGCAAGCACTACTCGTCGGCACGCATCTACTACGCCCTGATCGCCCGCGATTACCCCAAGACCCAGCTCGCCGATCAGGCCCGGGAGAAGTACCTCGCCATCAAGGGCAAGGCCGACGTGTCCGACGATCCGTTTCCCATGCTGACGCGGGTGCTCAACCCCGACTCCCTCAAGGAGGCGGAGCTCGACGCCATGGCCGAAGCCGAGACCCAGATCGCCCGCCAGGACGAGGATGGCAGCGCACCGCCGCGGTTCTGACCGGGGAGACGCCGTGATCAACGACCGTGCCCGCCGGCTGCCCTGGCTGCCCGTGATCGCCGTGCTGGCGGCGTCGGGCTGCGCCGGCTACCGGTTCGGCAACAACACCCTCTACGCGCCGAACGTCCGCACGATCTACGTGCCGATGGTGCAGAGCGACAGCTTCCGGACGACGCCGGCCGTGGACATCGGCGAGCGGCTCACCGAGGCGCTCTGCAAGGAGATCGAGAAGCGGACGCCGTTCAAGATCGTGGGAAGCGAGGACGGCGCCGACAGCGTGCTCACGGCCCGGATCGTCGCCGACACCAAGCGGATCGTCGTGGAGAGCCCCACCGACCAGTCGCGGAACGTGGAGCTCAACTACCAGGCGCTCGTCACCTGGGCCGACCGCGGGGGCACGGTGATCGCCTCGGGCGAGGTGCCGATGCCGGCCGCCACGGTCGACGTGGGGCAGTCGGCGGCGCTCGTTCCCGAGTACGGCCGGTCGGTCGTCAGCACGCAGCAGGAAGCGATCGTGAAGATGGCCCAGCAGATCGTGGGCCTCATGGAAGAACCGTGGTAGGGCGGGTGCGCGCACGCGCCGCGGACCGGCCGGGTGGGAGTCTCCTCGCGGGGATAGTTCGCTCAACGCTGGTGGGCAGGGCAGGCTCCAGCGGGCGAACTCTCCAACGCTCGTCGAGCTCCCACCCGGCCGATCCGCTTCCCCGCTGGAGGGTCAGGGGGAGTGAGCAGGGGCTTCCTGGGTAGCATGGGCACATGACAGGAACCGACCTACCCACACACTGGCGGCTGCGGACGCGCTGCCTCGACCTGCCGCATCCGGGCGGATCGCTCCGGCGGCCGCTGGTGATGGGGATCGTCAACGTCACGCCCGACTCGTTCTCCGACGGGGGTCGGCACGCCGGCGTCGAGGCGGCCGTGGCGCACGGGCTCGCCCTCGTCGCCGCCGGGGCCGACATTCTCGACGTCGGCGGGGAGAGCACGCGGCCCTTCGCCGAGCCGGTCGCGGAGGCGGAGGAGCTGCGGCGGGTGGCCGAGGTGGTGCGGCGGCTGGCGGCCGAGGCGGGCGTGCCGGTGTCGATCGACACCTCGAAGGCGGCCGTCGCCGAACGGGCCCTCGACCTCGGCGCCGAGATCATCAACGACGTCACCGGCCTCGAGGGCGATCCGCGAATGACCGCCGTGGCGCGGGCCAGCGGCGCCGGCGTGGTCGCCATGCACATGCGGGGCACGCCCCGCACCATGCAGCTGGATCCCCGCTACGACGACGTCGTGGCCGAGATTCACGCCTACCTCGCTGCCCGCCGCGACGCCCTGGAGGCGGAGGGCATTCCGCGGGAGCGGCTCTGCCTCGATCCCGGCATCGGCTTCGGCAAGACCCACGAGCACAACGTGGCGCTGATGGGGGGCGCGGGACGCTTCCTCGACCTGGGCGTGCCGATCCTCGTGGGGCACTCGCGAAAAGGCTTTCTCGGCAAGCTCGTGGAGCGGGCGCTCGGCCGCGCCGCTACCGAAGCCGACCGTGACGCCGCCACCGCCGGAGCCGCCTGCGGCCTGGCCGACCACGGAATCCAGATCGTCCGCGTGCACGCCGTGGGGCTCGTGCGGACGGCGCTCGAGGCGTTCGCCGCGCTGCGCTAGCTCAAGCTCAGACCGCGGCCATCGCGTCGCGGGCCGCCTCGATGCACTGGCGGATCTCCGCGAGCGGGTCCCGGGGATTCTCCTCGTATTCGATCGACAGGGCACCGTCGGCCGGAAACCGCGCCTGCTCCAGGGCGGCGAACACCGCCGGCACGTCGATGTGGCCCTGGCCGAGGATCACGCCCTTCGTCTTGTCCTGCATCTCGGCGAAGTCCTTGAGGTGGATGCCGTACAGGCGGCCGGCCAGCAGGCGGATCACCTCGGTCGGCCGTTCGCCGCTGCGGAGGAAGTGGCCGAGGTCGGCGCAGGCGCCGATCCGCGCGTCGTGCTTCTCGATCGCCTCGAGCACGTCGACCACCTTGTTGTAGCGATGCGTCGGCCCGTGGTTGTGGATCGCGATCCGGATGTCGTACTCCTTCACGAGGTCATCGAGGCTCGCGAAGGAGTCGGGGTCGGGGTCGGCACCCAGGATCGGGATGCCGGCGGCCTTGGCGAAGGCGAAGATCCTGCGGTTGGCCGCGGCGTCCTTGGTAAAGCGGTTCACGCCGTAGGCCGACATCGTGAGGCCGAGGTCGGCCACCTTCTTCCGCATCGCCTCGATCGCCGCGGCGTCGTCGGTCACCGGGAACATGCCCGGATAGAACTCCACGAACTTCAGGCCCAGATCCTTCACGTGCGCGAGGGCGACGTCCACCGGGAAGCCGCGGAGCGAGTACATCTGGATGCCCAGGTTCGGCCCGTCGGCGGCCGCGGCAGCCAGGCCGCGGCGGGCGAGCAGGCTCCCGGCGACCGCGGCGCCGGCGGCGAGAAACGAGCGACGATCGACGACGGCGGCCATGGACTGTGACTCCTGGATGGAAGCGGAATCCTGCGGCGTGGAGGGAAACCCCGAGGCCGGTAAGATAGCGGTTTCAATCCGCGCCTCCATGTCCCCATTTATGGCATCCGCATCGGCCGCCCAGGCCTCCACCCCGCTGCACGACCACTGCCGGGCGATCGCCGCCCGGGCCCGCGAAGCTGCCATCGACCTCGCCGACGTGCCGGGCGACCGAAAGGCCGCCTGCCTGCGGGCCGCCGCGGCCCGGATCCGCGCGGACGCGGCCGAGATCCTCGCCGCCAACGCCCGGGACGTGGCCGCCGCGCCGACGTTCGGGCTCACGCCGGCGCAGGTCGATCGGCTCCTGCTCGATGCCTCGCGGGTCGAGGCCATCGCCGCCGGCGTCGAGGCCGTGGCCGGGCAGGCGGATCCCGTGGGCGAAGTGCTCGGCGAGGAGACGCGGCCCAACGGGCTGGTCGTGCGAAAGGTCCGCGTGCCGCTCGGGGTGGTGTTCTTCGTCTATGAGAGCCGGCCCAACGTCACCGCAGACGCCGCCGCCGTGGCCCTCGCGGCCGGCAACGCCATCATCCTGCGCGGCGGCAAGGAGGCGGCCCACTCGAGCCGCCGGATCGTCGAGAGCGTCCGGGCGGCGATCGCGGCCAGCGGGCTGCCCGTCGACGCGGTGCAGCTCGTCGACGTGGCCGACCGCCAGGCCGTGGGCGAGTTTCTGGCCCTGGACGACCTCATCGACATCGCGATCCCGCGGGGCGGCGAGGCCCTGATTCGTCGCGTGTGCGCGGAGGCGCGGATGCCCGTCCTCAAGCACTTCAACGGCAACTGCCACGTCTACATCGACCGGGCCGCCGACCTCGACATGGCCGAGTCAGTCGTCGTCAACGCGAAGTGCCAGCGGCTGGGCGTGTGCAACGCGGCCGAGTCGCTCCTCGTGCACCGCGACGTGGCCGCAGCCTTTCTGCCGCGGATCGCGTCGGCCCTCACGGCCCGCGGCATCGAACTCGTCGGCGACGAGGCGACGCGGCAGCTCGTCCCGGCCGCCGGCCCGGCGACCGAGGCGGACTGGGCGACGGAATACCTCGGCCCGAAGATCTCGGTGGCCGTCGTCGACTCGCTCGACGCCGCGATCGACCACGTCAACCGCTTCGGCTCGCGGCACACCGACGCGATCGTGACGGCCGACCCCGAGGCGGCCCGCCGGTTCGCCTCGCGGGTCGACACCGCGTGCGTGATGGTCAACGCCAGCACGCGGTTCAACGACGGCGGCGAGCTCGGCCTCGGTGCCGAGATCGGCATCTCGACCGACAAGCTCCACGCCCGCGGCCCGTGCGGCACGCGGGAGCTCACCACCTACAAGTACGTCGTGACCGGCTCCGGCCACGTCCGCTCATGAGTCGGATCTCTCTCGTTCTCTTCGCCGCCCTGCTCGGGTCCCCCATGCCCCACGCGACCGCCACCCCGACCGCCACCCCGACCGCCGACGCGCCCGCCGATCCGCACCTCTGGCTCGAGGACGTGAGCGGCGAACAGCCGCTCGACTGGGTCCGCGAGCGGAACGCCGAGAGCCGACAGGCCCTCACCACCGGCACGGCCTTCGCGGCTCTCGAGCGGCGGATCCTGTCCATCCTCGACTCGAAGGAGCGGATTCCGGCGGTCACGAAGATCGGGGCCCACGTCTACAACTTCTGGCGCGACGCCGGCAACCCGCGGGGGCTCTGGCGGCGGACGACGCTCGACGAGTACCGCCAGGCCGAGCCCGCCTGGGAGACCGTGCTCGACCTCGACGCCCTGGCGGCACAGGAGCGTGAGAACTGGGTGTGGCACGGGGCGACGGTGCTCGAGCCCGACGACCGGCGCTGCCTCGTGTCGCTCTCCCGGGGCGGGGCCGACGCCGACGTGATCCGCGAGTTCGATCTCGCGGAGAAGGCGTTCGTGGACGGCGGCTTCGCGCTGCCCGAGGCCAAGAGCCGGGTCGCGTGGCAGACCGAGGAAAGCCTGTTCGTGGCCACCGACTGCGGCCCGGGATCGCTGACCGCGTCGGGCTATCCCCGCACCGTCCGCATCTGGAACCGGGGCACGCCGCTCGCCGCGGCCGAGACGGTTTTCGAGGGCCGGCCCGACGACATGGCCGTCGGAGCCTTCCGCGATCGCACGCCGGGGTTCGAGCGGGATTTCGTCTCCCGGCAGATCACGTTCTGGACGAACGAGCTCTTCCTCCGTCGCGACGGGCAGCTCGTCAAGGTGGCCAAGCCCGACGATGCGAACGCGGCGGTGCACCGTGAGTGGCTGCTGATCGAACTGCGGTCGCCGTGGACGGTGGGTGAGACGACGCACCCGGCCGGGGCCCTGCTGGCCGCCGACTTCGAGGGCTTCATGCGGGGTGACCGCCGGCTCCACGTGCTCTTCGCCCCGACCGACCGCACCTCGCTGGTCGCCTGGACGGGAACCCGGCACCACCTGCTCGTGACGACGCTCGACAACGTCCGCAGCCGGGTGGCCGTGCTGACGTTCGCGGACGGCGACTGGCGGCGGGAGCCGCTGGCCGGCGTGCCGGAGTTCGGCACCGCATCGGTGACGGCGGTCGACGACCTGGAGTCCGACGACTACTGGCTGGTGACCTCGAGCCCGCTGGAGCCCTCGACGCTCGCCCTCGGATCGGCGGCGACACCCGCCGTGCTCCCGGAGCGGCTCAAGCAGACGCCGGCGTTCTTCGCCACCGACGGCCTGGCGGTGAC
>JBIIMU010000129.1:0-7015 GCA_044337845.1 Pirellulales bacterium
GAAGTGGGCCGCCGCTCGCGTCGCCTCCGCCTCCAGCGGCGGCCGCGACAGCGTGCGCAGGTAGGCCGCGCGGACGATCGCCGCGACCTCGTCGGGAGCGAGCGCGGCCGCGGGCTGCGGAGCCTGCTTCTTGTCCTTGCCGTCGTCGCCGTGCCGCTTCGCGAGCTCGTCCACCCAGCCCCCCTTGCGGTCGATCTGCGTGAGCATGTCGCGGTCGTTTCGCAGGAACACCGTCTGCAGCAGGCTCGGCTCCATCGACCGGTCGCAGTCGCAGTTGCTCTCGCGGGTGGAGCGGCCGAACACCATCAGGGCATACTGCCCCGTTCTGCCCCAGCCGGCCGCCGCGGGCTCGCCGCCGCCCGCCGGGCCGCTGCCGGCGGCGAGGGTCGCGGCCTCCTCGGCGCCGGCCGTGACCAGCCGGATCCCGGCCAGCACCGCCTCCGCGGGGATCCGCCGCGGCACGGCACGGGAGAAGTTCCGCTCGTCGAGCCGGTTGGTGTCGTTGGGCCGCCAGTCGGCCTGATAGGTGCGGCTGGTGGCGATCTCGCGGTGCAGCCACCGGAGGTCGTAGCCCCGGCGGCGGAACTCCGCGGCGAGCTCCTCGAGCAGTGGGGCGTTGCTCGGTGGGTTCGCCAGGCTCAGATCGTCGGGCGGCTCGACGATGCCCACGTTGAAGTATGCCGACCAGACGCGGTTCACGATCGCCTTCGCGAAGTAGGGGTTGTCCTCGTCCCGCATCCAGTCCAGCAGCGCCTGCCGCGGATCGGGGAGGTCGTCGACGGCCACGTCGTCGCCGCCGAGCACCGTCGCCGTGCGGCCCACCACCCGCTTGGCGTCGGCCCTCGGGCGGTCGCCCCGCTTGTCGGGCTTCACCGGCTTGGGCTTCTGCGGCTCGACGACGTAGGTCTCCCGGTAGGGCACCGTGCGGCCCTCGCGGACGAGCCTGGCCAGGTCCTTGGTCAGATTGCCGCCGCGGGCCTTGGGGTCGAGGCCGAGCTCCTCGAACATCCCGGCCGCCTCCTCCTTGGTGCCCGGCGCCTCGCCGTGCCGGACGCGGACGAAGAAGTTCTGAAACCGCGCGAAGTCGTCCTTCGTCCACTCGTCGAACGGATGCTTGTGGCACTGGGCGCACTGGATCCGCACGCCGAGGAAGGTGTAGGCGAAGCCGAGGGCCCGCTGCTCCGCGGTCTGGAAGTTCTGCCGGCTCCAGAAGTACGGCAGGTAGGGCTGGCGGGCGAACGAGCCCGCGGGGTCGGCGTGCTGGTAGCCGCTCATCCGCGCGCAGTAGTCGTCGTACGACTCGCCGTCGAGGCGGCTCTTCGCCATCACGATCCCCTCGACGATCTCGTCGTACGGCACGTTGTCGGCGAGCCTCACCCGCAGCCACTCGTACCACGCCGCCGTCACCACCGGCCGGTTGTCGGGGCCGTTGTTCTGGTTCTTCTGCTCGTTGTTGCCGGTCCAGTCGCAGAACCGGGTCGCCCACCAGGCGGCGTGGGCCGGCGAGGCGAGCAGGTCGTCCACCTTTCGCGTCCGCTTGTCGGGCCGCGGGTCCGCGACGAAGGCCTCGACCTCGGCGGGCGTGGGGAGCGTGCCGGCGACGTCGAGCGACACCCGCCGCAGGAACGTGGCGTCGTCACACGGGGGCGACGGGACGATGCCGAGCGGCCGGAGCTTCGCCGCGACGAGCGCGTCGATCCGCGTGGGGGTCGGCAGCGTCGGGTAGCGGCTGCCCACCAGGTCCGACACCGGCATCAGCACCGGCACCGGCACCACGCCGTCGTCGTAGAAGGCGACCACGTGCGTGTCGCCGGCCCCGACGGCCGTCACGAGCCCCGCCTCGTCGATCGTGGCCACCTGGTCATCGTTCGACTGAAACCGGCACAGGGGCGTGACGTCTTCGCGGGAGCCGTCGCCCCACACCGCGACCGCCCGCAGCTGCCGCCGCTCGCCGGGCCGCGCCGCCACGATCTCGGCCGGCTCCACTTCCAGGCGGACGAACCGCGCCGCATCCGGCTCGACGGGCGCGGCGCCCGTGGCGATCCACTCGAGCAGCACCCGATGCTGCCACGAATCCCGCTCGAACCGTCTGCCGCCTTCATGCGGAATCTCCTCGAGCGGCTTCTGGAGCACGAGGCTGGCGTCGGGATCGGCGACCCGCACCCGCGGCTCATCTCCACCGAGGAGGTTGTCGTGATCGGCCTTGAAGTCGTAGCCGAAGAGCGAGAGCTGGAAGCCCCCCTGCCCCTGGAACGACCCGTGGCAGGCGCGGCCGTTGCAGCCCAGGCGTCCGAGCAGCGGAACCACGTGGCGGCGAAAGTCGGGCCGCTCGTCCACGGTGTCGGCGGCGAACCGCTCGTCGATCCGAGGGAGCGGCGGCCCGGGATCGGCGGCGTGACCGCTGCTCCCGATCGCCAGGGCCAGGCCTGCGAACAGCCGCGCGACCGTCTGCCCCGCAGGGCTCATGCGTGCCATCGCCCCCTCGACTCAGCCTGGGCCGCCCGCCACCGGCCGAGCGGGGCGGATCGAATCTCCATCTGGAGACTATCTCGGCATCCGGGGGCCGGGCAACGCCCCGGCTCACCCGAACCTTGCAAACGTTGCAAAATGCGGCGCTGCCGTTGCACGTTGCGGCACCCCGACCGCCATTCCGGCGGCCGCCAGCCGGCCGCTGACGGGTGGTTGGGGCTGGTTTTGCGGGCCAATGACAGCGCCGTCGTTTTTCCCAAGTTTTGGCACGCCTCGTGCTTTGCCCCAAGCCGACGGCCGGGAGCCCGAAAGGCTTCCCGGTCGTTTCCACCCCGCGGCAGGAGCCCGGATCATGACGACCCCAACCACGCTCCCGACGGCCACGACGACCGATGAAGCGCTGTTCGCCCGCGTTCGCAACGACGACGACGCGGCCGCGTTCGAGACCCTCGTGCACCGCTACGAGCGGGAGCTCTTCGCCTACCTGCGACGCTTCCTCGGCGACGCCGGGCTGGCGGAGGACGTGTTCCAGTCGACGTTCCTGGCCGTGCACCGCAAGCGGGCGAAGTACGTCGAAGGGCGGCCGTTCCGGCCCTGGCTGTATGCCATCGCCACGAACCAGGCGATCGACACGCAGCGTCGCAACCGTCGGCATCGCATGGCGAGCCTCGACCGGGCCATCCGGGACGGCGACGGCAGCTTCGCCGCGTCGGTCGCCGACGACCACCCCACCGGCGACGACACCGTCGCCCAGCGGGATGCCGAGGCCTGGATGCTCGCCGCGATCGACCGCCTCCCGGAGCCGCTCCGCCGCACGCTCGCCCTCGTCTACCGCAGCGGGCTCAAGCACCGCGAAGCGGCCGCCGCGCTGGGGATCCCCGTGGGCACCGTCAAGAGCCGGGTGAACACGGCGATCGGCCGCCTGCAGCTGTCGTGCGCCCGGGCCTGCTGAGCCGCCGCCGGCCCGCGCCGGCCCGTCCCCGCGGGGCGACCACCGTGCTCAGGTGATCGCCTGCGGCTCGGTCTCGAGGTCGTCTTCGGTCTCCGACGCCGTGGCCAGCGACTTCGGCGGCCAGAAGGCGACCGCCAGCACCACCGCCGCGACCAGCGCCAGGAAGGTGGGCCAGAGGAAGAGCTGGCGGTAGTCGATCCCGTCGGGCCCCTTGAGCCTCTCCTGCAGCGGGATGAAGAACCACTTGGCCGCCAGGTCGCCCAGGCCGAGCACGAGCAGGTTGAACAGGCTCTGGGCGCTGCTCCGCACGTCCTTCGGGAAGGCCGCGTCGATGAAGATGTAGAGCGTGGCGAAGAAGAAGGCGTAGCAGATGCCGTGGAGCACCTGCACGGCGATGATCACCGCCTGGTTCTGCGGCAGGAACGCAAACACCGCGAACCGCGCCGCGTGGCCGAGGATCCCGAGGATCATCGTGGTCTTCCAGCCGAGCCGCGCGAGCACCGCGCCGAGCACCGCCATCGTGGCGATCTCGGCCACCTGGCCGATGCTCATCACCGGCATGATCCACTTCGGCTCCAGGCCCACCGTCTTGCTGCCCAGGAAGTCGCCCGCCATCACGAAGTAGCCGTTGTGGATCATCGCATCGATGAAGGTCACCAGGAACAGCACGGCCAGGTAGGGCTTGGCGAGGAACTTCGCCGCCTTGAGCCAGGCGAATCCGCCGTCCCCGTCCCGCGCGGGCTTCGGGGGCGTGTGCGGGAGAAACAGGCTGTAGATCGCCAGCGCGATCGAGAGGCCGCCCGCGATCAGGAAGATCGTGCGGCTCGCCGACACGGCCTCCGCCCCGCTCTTGCCCTCGAGGATGAAGTACAGCGGCCAGGCGACGAGGATCCAGCCGATCGTGCCTCCCATGCGGACGAGCCCGAACTCCTTCTGGGCGTCTTTCATGTGCGTGAAGGCGATCGAGTTGCTCACGGAGATCGTGGGCACGTAGAGCAGCGCGTGCACGAGCATCAGGCCGAAGAAGGTGGGGAAGTCCTTGGCCCAGTACATGCCGAGCATCGCCAGCCCGCCGATCAGGTGGCTGGCCGCCATGAACCGCTCGGCGGCGAACGTCCGGTCGGCGAACTGGCTCGAGAAGAAGATGCCCACGATCGAGGCGATCGCGAACGCGCTGCCCACCCAGGCGATCTGCGGGCCCGTGAAGCCGAGCCCGCCGTCCTCGACCTTCGCGCCCATGTAGCCCCAGATCAGCGGGAGCCACGCCCCCCAGATCGCGAACTCGAGCACCATCATCAGCCAGAGGCGGAAGGTGGGTGCCGGCGCGGCGGCGGACTGGGAACGGCTCATGCGTGACCTCGTCGAGGGGTGATGGTGTCGGGCGTGGGTGGATTCAGTTGGTCAGGTCGCGGATGCGGATGTTCCGGAAGTGGACCTCGTCGCCGTGGCCGAGGAAGCCGACGTGGCCCTTCGTGCGGGCGAGCCCGGGATGCGGCCGGCCGTCGGGGGTGGGGCCGCCGTCGCGAAAGGGCGCCGTGTCGGCGTCGACGATCGTCTTCCCGTTCACGATCACCTTCACCTGCGTGCCCCGGACCACGACCGTCTCTTGATTCCACTCGCCCGCCGGCTCGAGGCAACCCCGCTCCGCCGCCACGACGCCGTAGATCGAGCCGTGGACCTGCCAGTCCTTCAGGGCCGCATACTTCGGATGCGCGTCGTCGAGGATCTGGATCTCCATCCCCTCGAAGGCCGCATCGCCCGTGAGCGGCGCGCGGATGCCGAGGCCGTTGTTGGCCCCGGGGGTGAGCTTGAACTCGAACCGCAGCTCGAAGTCGCCATACTCCGCCGCCGTCAGGAGGTTGCCGCCGACGCCGGGCTTGGAGCGGAGCTCGCCGTCGACCACGTGGTGGCCATCCACGGCGCCCTGCCAGCCGGCGAGCGTCGCGCCGTCGAACAGCGGCACGAAGCCCTGCTCATCGGCCCCGGCCGGCGGGGCCACCGGCGCGGCGGCAAGCTCCCTGATCTTCATGCGGCGAAACTCCACCGGGGCCCCCTCGGATTCGAGGCAAAGATACCCGCTGGCGGGCGTGCAGTCCGAGCCCCCCGACACCTCGTGGCCGTTCACCCACAGCCGCACCTCCCCCTGCACCGCCCGGATGAAGTAGTGGTTCCAGGCCGGCGTGCCGAGCGAGTGACGCTCCTTGGGGAAACTGCGGACTCCCCTGGGGGCGACCGGCGGAAACGGCTTCATCGTCGACGAGCCGACCGGAAACACGTCGCCATCGGTGGTGAACCAGTCGGCCTGCTTGCCGCTCGACTTCTCATACTTGGCCGTGAATCCGTGGTCGAGCACCTGCACCTCGATGCCCCCCGGCGGCAGCTGGCCCGGCTTGATGGAGTCGAGCGCCGCCTTCGGTGCCCAGAGAAACACGCCCGAGTTGCCGCCGTCGGAGAGATGCCGCCACTCGAGCGACATCTCGAAGTCGCCGACGGGGTCCTTGGTGCGGATCACCCCGACCGGCTGGCCGGTGCAGTGCACGCCATTGGCCGTCCAGGTCCAGGTGTCGGGGTTCGTGTTCACGTTGGTGAAGTCGTGCTCACCGAGATCCCGCCAGCCGGCCGCGGCGAGGTCGAAGCTGCCGAGGTCGCGGACGAACACGTTGCGGACGTGCATCGGCGCCCCGTGCGTCTGGATCTGGATCGGGCCGCGGGCCGGCAGCGGCTGCCCCTTCTGAAAGTAGTTGGCGAGCGGCGCGTCGTTCACGACCAGCTGGTCGTTGAGCACCACCGTGACCCGCTCGCCCCGCATCGTGATCCGCGTGGTGTTCCACTCGCCGATCGGTCTGTCGGCCTTCACGAGCGGCCACTTGCCGGGCGCATCGGGCGGGTTGTTCCAGAGCCCTCCCGAGCCCTTCTCGCAGCCGTGCTTGAAGTCTCGCTCGCAGGCGGGATCCCAGATCTGCACCTGGGGATTGCCCCGGAGGTAGATCCCGCTGTCGGCGCACGACGCCGGCAGCATCCACTCCAGGGAGAGCTCGAAATCCCCGTAGTCGCGGTCCGTGGTCAGGAACACGCCGTGGCCGTCGCTGACGATCACGCCGTCCTGCACGCTCCAGTGCGTCGCCAGATCGGCATCCCAGTCTGCCTGCCGTTTGGCCCTCTCCTCGGGCGTGCCCTGGGCCTCCTTGACGGGATCGAAGTGTGGCCGGCCCCGCCAGCCGGCCAGGTCGCGGCCATTGTAGAGCGCCGTCCAGCCGGCGGGCGCGAGGGCCGGTTGGGCCGCCGCGGCGAGCGTGGCGGCGAACCCGAGCACCACCCAAAGCACGCACCTTGCAATCACGGGGATCATCTCCTTGTGAGCCTGGCTTGGACCCGACGCAGCCGGCGGTGACATGCTCGTCGCCGGGGGGATTTGTGATTTCTCAGCCCCAACGGTACCGAGCGGGCGTCGCGTTGCACAAATCTCCCCGTCGCCTGCGCGTGCCCCCGACCGCCTGCTCACCCATCCTGAGGCACATCCGCACCAGCCCGAACTCAGCGAGGGGCTGCCCATGCCCCGCCGCCGGCGTCGCTGGCCGAGCGCAGCCAGGATGG
>JBIIMU010000130.1:0-6999 GCA_044337845.1 Pirellulales bacterium
AATCTCGCGGCCGTGCGGGTCGCTGGCGTCGCCGGCGGTCTCCGCTTCGAGCCGCCGCCGCATCTCGGCGCCGAGATGGTGCTCGACCCATTCGGCCGGCGGATGAAGGTGGTCGAGCGGCAGGTCAGCGTGCCGGCCCAGCCACTTCTCCCAGAGCCGGTGCGACCGCACGATCATCTCGGCCTCGCGTCGGCCCTGCGGCGAGAGCCGCAGCCCGCCCGCCTCGCGGCTCAGTCCACCGCTGGAGGCCAGCCAGCGGTCGGCGGCGGCGGCGATCCACGAGGGCGGCGCGGCGGCGGGCTGCCCCGCCTCCTCGGCCCGCCAGGCGGCGGCGAGGCGATCCTCCACCGCCACCCGCCATGCCAGCCGCAGTCGGCCGGCGGCCCGGGCGAGCAGGCCGTCTTCCGGAGCCAGCAGCACCGCGGCGAAATACTCCACGCCCAGCACCACGGCGATCATGCCGGCGGCGCTCGTGCTCCAGCGCCACGCGAGGGCGTAGCCCAGGCACGCGCCGATCGCGGCCAGGAGCATCGCCAGCAGGGCCGTGCGGTGCAGCCGCTTCGTCAGCAGCTCCGCGGCTGCGGCGGGCACCACGAGCAGGGCCACGACCAGCACCGCACCGACGGCGTCGAAGCTAGCCACGGTCGCGAGGGCGGTCGCGCCGAGGAGGCCGGCGGTCACGGCCCCGACCGGCAGCCCCGCCGCCCGTGCGGCCTGGGGATCGAACGCCGTGAACACCTGCAGTTTCCAGGTGGCCACCGCCGCGGCGGTCAGCGCGACGAGCGTGACGATCCCCGCGACGAAGCCGCGGGGCACGTCGATGCCGAGCAGAGACACGGTGTCGAAGGGCAGGAACGCGAGATCGCCGTGCAGCACGCAGGCGGGGTCGAGGTGGCTGCCGGGGGGCGCGGCGGCCACGATCACCACGCCGACGGCGAACATGGTGGTGAACACGACCCCGGCTCCCGCGTCCTCGGCCGGTCCGGCGCCGGCGCGGATCAGCCGCGTCAGCCAGACGGTGAGCAGCGCGGCGGCCACGGCGCCAACGAACACGAGCGGTCCGCCCGGCCGCCCGCCCGCGAGCACGGCGAGCGCCACCCCGGGGAGGACCGCATGGCCGATCGCGTCGCCGAGCAGACTCAGCCGTCGCACCACCAGCAGCGTGCCGACGAGCCCGCAGGTCGCGGCGACCACCGCCGCCGTCGCCATGGCCCAGCCGTGGATGGGCACCGTCGCCGACCAGGAGGGTTCACCCATCGCGTGGCCCCGCGCCGCGAGCGGTGAGCCGCTCCCCGCTCGCCGCCGCGCGGGCCGCGTCGGGATCGTGGTCGAAGAGCCCCAGCCAAGCGGCCTCGCTGCGGCGGCGCTCCGCCGCCTCGGCGGCGCCCGCGGGTGTGAGCCGCCAGCGTCCCGCGTCGGCCGCCGGCGCGACGAGGCCGGCGCGGACGAGCGTGTCCCAGGCGGCGCCCCCGGCCCGCCGCCGCGCGGGCCCGCCGCCGGCGACCGCCGCCATCACGTCGCCCGCGGCGAACGATCCGTGCGCATCGCCGGCCGTGAGCCGGCGGCACGCGTCGAGGGCCACCCCGTGGTCCCAGGCTCGGCTTGCGGCCGACGCCTCGAGCCGGCGGGCGATCCAGCCGCGTCCGGGCGCCGCGAGGAATGAGACCGTGAAGCAGGCTGCCGCGGCGATCACCACGAGCGGCCCGGTGGCGAGGCCCGGCCACGACGCGCTCACGGCGACGCCGGCCAGGGCCGACACCACGCCGATCGCCCCCGCGAGCAGGAGCATGGTCGACACGCGATCGGTCCACGCGCGGGCCGCGAGGGGCGGAATCACCACGAGCGCCGTGACCAGCACCGCGCCCACGGCCGGCAGGCCCGCCACCACCATGGCGGCGACCAGCCCCACGATCAGCCCGTCGATCGCCGTCACGGGCCAGCCGGTCGCCGCCGCGAACGACTCGTCGAAGGCGACGAGCGTGGCCTCCTTGAGCACGGCGGCCACGGCCAGGAGCGTCACGGCGGCCACCACCGCGAGGACCACGGCGTCGCGGGCGGTGAGGGCGGCGGTGTGACCGAGCAGGAACGTCTCCAGCCCGGCGCTGTCGGGATAGCCCCATGCCGGGATCCCCGACACGAGGGCGATGCCGGCCCCGAAGCCCACGCCGATCACGATCGCCGTGGCCGCGTCGTCGCGGGTGCGGGTGAACCGCCGGATCGCCACCAGCACACCGAGCCCCGCGAGCGCGGAGATCAGGCCACCAGCCAGGAGCGTGGCGAGGTCGCGGCGGCCCGTGGCGAGGAAGGCGGCCGCCACGCCCACGAGCGTGGCATGCGCCGCCGCATCGCCCACGAGCGGCCGCTTGCGGAGCACGGCGAGGGAGCCGACCACGCCCGCGGCGAAGCCGACCGCGGCGACGCCGGCGGCGACGACGAGCGTGTTGTGGGCGATCCCCGCGGCGGTCATGGCGTGCGGCCCCGCTCGGCCACCGCCCTGCCGACCTCGTCGAGGATCTCGAGCTGGCCGGCGTAGGTCCGCCGCAGGTTCTCCGGCGTGAGCACGTCGGCGGTCGGTCCGGCGGCCACGAGCCGCATGTCGACGAGCGCCACGCGGTCGAACCACTCCGCCGCGGTTCGCAGGTCGTGGTGCACGACGATCACCAGCCGCCCCTCGCTCCGCAGCCCCGCCAGCACGCCGAAGATCCGCTCCTGCGACCGCACGTCGACGCCGGCCATCGGCTCGTCGAGCAGGTAGACGTCGGCCTGCTGCGCCAGCGCGCGGGCGAGAAACACCCGCTGCTGCTGCCCGCCCGAGAGCCGCCCGATCTGCCGCCCCGCGACGTCGGCGAGGCCCACGCGATCGAGGCTCTCCGCGGCGAGCCGCCGTTCCCGCGGGCCGGGCCGGCGAAACCAGCCGAGCTTCCCGTAGGTGCCCATCAGCACGACATCCATCGCGCTGACCGGAAAATCCCAGTCGACCGTCTCCCGCTGCGGCACGTACCCCACCCGCGTCCGCACGTCGCCCAGCGGCCGGCCGAAGAACCGGACGTCGCCGCCGACCACCGGCACGAGCCCGAGGGCCGCCTTGAGGAGCGTGCTCTTGCCCGCCCCGTTGGGGCCGATGATGCCGAACAGGCAGGCCGCGTCCACCGACAGGTCGACGTGCCAGACCACCGGCCGCCGGCCGTAGGCGACGGTGACGTCGTGAAACTCCACCAGCGGCGGCGCGGTCGGTGCCGTCACGGCGTGGAGCTCCCCAGGGCCGCGGCGATGGTGGCGGCGTTGGCCCGCAGCGCCGCCTCCAGGGTCTCGGCGCCGCTGCCCGGCCCGCCGAGGGAGTCGGAGAGCAGCGTGCCGCCGAGGCTGACCTCGTGACCGCGGGCCGCGGCCCCCTCGCGGAGCGCCGCCACGGAGCGGTCGGAGACGCTCGTCTCGATGAACACCGCGGGGATGCGGCGCGTGACCACGAGCTCCACCAGCCGGTTGATGTCGGCGAGGCCCGCCTCGCTCTCGGTGCTCGTGCCCTGCACCCCCACCACCTCCACCCCGTACGCCCGGCCGAAGTAGCGAAACGCATCGTGGGCGGTGACCAGCACCCGCCGCTCCTCGGGAATCCCGGCGAGCCGGTCGCGGACGGCGGCGTCGAGCGTCGTGAGCCGCGCCGCGTAGTCGCGTCCGCGGGCGGCATAGCCCTCGGCGCCGGGCGGATCGATGCGAGCCAGCGCGTCGGCCAGCTCCGTGCCGCAGCGGGCCCAGAGCCGTGGATCGAACCACACGTGGGGATCGTGCCGGTCACCGCCCGCCGAGAGGAGGTCGTCCTGGGGCAGCGCCTCGCCGACGGCCACCACCGGCCGGCGGCGGCCCAGCCGTTCGAGGAGTTCGGCGAGCCGGCCCTCGAGATGCAGGCCGTTGGCGACCACCACGTCGGCGGTGGCGAGGCGGTCGGCGTCGCGGGGCGTGGGCTTGTAGGAGTGCGGGTCGATCCCGGCGGCCATCAGGCACTCGACGGCCACGCGGTCGCCCCCGATCTGCCGCGCGAGGTCGGCCACGATCGTGGTCGTGGCCAGCACCCGCAGGGGACCGGCGCGGGGGGCCGGCGGAGCCGGACCGCACGCCCCGGCGACCGCCGCCAGGCCGGCGACCGCGAGCAGGCGGGCGGCGACCGCCACGCGTTTTGAGAAATCAAAACTCATTTTTTGAACCGTCAAAATCATACCCGCCCGCAGCATCGTGGCTCAACGGCCACCCCGAATCGGCCGGGCCGCCCCGGCACCGGCGCGTTGACCGGGATGCGCGGCAGACTTACGTTCGGAGAGGTTTCAGGGACTCGGGAACCGCCCAGGGGCCGGCCATGGACTCGACGTACTTCAAGCGGTATCGGATGGAGGTGGACCTCGCGTCGCCGAGGCACCCCGCCGCCCTGCCCCCCGGCTATCGTCTGGTGCCCTGGAGCGAGACGGTGGTCGACGTCCACGCGCGGACGAAGTACCGGTCGTTCCGGGATGAGATCGACGCCCTCGTGTTTCCGTGCCTGGGCAGCCACGACGGGTGCCGCCGGCTGATGCGGGAGATCCGCAACAAGCCCGGCTTCCTGCCCAACGCCACCTGGCTGATCGCCCACGGCACGGCCCCCGAGTCGCTCCAGTGGTGCGGCACCATCCAGGGCGTCGCGGAGCGGGGCGGCGCCGGGATGATCCAGAACATCGGCGTGGTGCCGGGCCACCGGGGCCTGGGCCTCGGCAGCTGCCTGATCGAGCGGTGCCTGGCCGGCTTCCGGATGCACGGCCTCCGCCGCGTCACGCTGGAGGTGACGGCCGAGAACGCCCGTGCCGTGCGGCTCTACCAGCGGCTGGGTTTTCGCCGGGTCCGAACCGTGTACAAAGTGGTGGACGAAGCCGCCGTCGGCGCCTGACCCGCACCCTGCGGGGGCGGCCGGGGGCGTGCCGGGAAGGGCACCGTTTGAAGCAGCAGCTCCACTCGACGACGCTCGACAACGGCATCGTGCTGCTCGGCGAGCAGCTGCCCGATCTCGAGTCGGTGGCCGTGTCGTTCCACGTGCCGGTGGGCTCGATTCACGATCCTCCCGGCCAGTGCGGCCTGGCCACGCTCGCCGGCGAGCTCTGCCTGCGGGGCGCCGGCGCCCGGTCGAGCCGGCAGATCGTCGAAGACCTCGAGTCGGCCGGCGTGCAGTGGTCGCAGGGCGTGTCGACCACCCACACGAGCTTCTCGGGCGCGATGGTGGCCCGCCAGCTGCCCGGTGTGCTGCCGATCTACGCCGACCTGCTCCGTCGCCCCACGCTCCCGGAGGACGAGTTCGCCGCCGCCCAGCAGATGGTGCTGCAGAACCTCGCGGGCCTCGAGGACGACCCGGCCCACCTGGCGTTCACCGCCCTGCGGCGGATCCATCAGCCCGCCCCGTGGCACCGGCCCACGGAGGGCATCTCCGCGGAGGTGGCCACCGTCGCCCCGGCCGACGTGCGGCGGTTCGTGGCGGAGCGGTTTCAGCCGCGGGGGATGATGGTGGCGGTGGCGGGCCGCATCGACTGGGACGACTTCGTCGGCCGCGTCGCCGGCCTGCTCGGCGACTGGGAGCCCGGCGCGTCGGCCGACGTGCCGGCGGGGCCGCGCGGACCGCGATCCGCGCACGTCCCGCACGACTCCCAGCAGACGCACGTGGCCCTCGCGTGGTCGGTGCCCCCCTACCGCGACGACGCGGCCCGCGAGGCCACCGCGGCCCTCACGATCCTGGGAGGGGGCCCGAGCTCGCGGCTGTTCACCGAGGTTCGCGAACGCCGCGGCCTCTGCTACGGGGTCTCGGCCGGCTACCAGACCAGCCGCGACTTCGGCACCGCGGTCTGCCATGCGGGCACCTCCACCGAGCGGGCGCAGGAGACGCTCGACGTGATGCTCGCGGAGATCGACCGGCTGCCGGGCTCGATCACCTCCGACGAGGTCGAGCGGGTCAAGGCCCGCGTGAAGAGCGGGCTGGTGATGCAGCAGGAGTCGAGCGCCGCCCGCGCCGGGGCGATCGCCCGGCAGTGGTATCACCTCGGCCGGATGCGGACCCTGGCGGAGGAGCTCGAGCGGTACGACCGCTTGACGGCGGAGTCGATCGAGGCGTGGCTGCGGTCGGCGCCGCCGCGCGACCTGTCGGTCGTCTCGCTGGGCCGGAAGCCCCTGGAGGTGCGGCATGCGTTTCCTGCATGAGCGGCTGCCCAATGGGCTCGACGTCGTCGCGGAGGTCGGCGACACGGCGCTGTCGACGAGCCTGGGCTTCTTCGTGGCGACCGGCGCGCGGGACGAGTCGGACACCGTCAGGGGCGTGAGCCATTTCCTGGAGCACATGGTCTTCAAGGGCACGCCGCAGATCTCGGGCGACGAGATCAACCGGCGGTTCGACGCCATGGGGGCCGGCGCCAACGCGTTCACGAGCGAGGAAGACACCGTCTACTACGCGTCGGTGCTTCCGGAGCGGCAGGCCGAGGCGGTCGAACTGCTGGCGGCGATGATGCGGCCGGCCCTCCGCACCGAGGACTTCGACACCGAGAAGCTCGTCATCCTGGAGGAGATCAGGATGTACGACGACCAGCCCCCGTTCGGGGCCGACGACCGCTGCCGGGCGGCGTTCTTCGGCGGTCATCCCCTCGGCGGGAACGTGCTCGGCACGATCGACTCGATCACGGCGCTGGCCGCCGATGCGATGCGCGACTACCACCGGCGACGCTACGCGCCCGACACGATGGTGCTCGCCGCCAGCGGCGCCGTCGACTTCCCCGCGCTCGTCGAGTCGGCGCGGCGGCTGTGCGGCGACTGGGCGCCCCAGGGCGAGGCAGCGCGGCTCGGACCGCCGCCGGCCCCGGCGGCGGTGCGGCAGGGCATCGAGCGGATCGTGCGGCCCGCCGCCACGCTCGACTACGCGGTCGCCATGGTCGCGGGCCCCGGCGAGCGGCACGCCGACCGCTACGCCGCGCGGCTGCTGGCGACCCTCCTGGGCGACTC
>JBIIMU010000132.1:0-6928 GCA_044337845.1 Pirellulales bacterium
CCGGAGGATCGCCGTGGCGAGCATGCTCGAGCGATCGAGGAGCGTGCCGGTGTAGAGGTCGTCGGCGAACTTCCGCGACCCCTCGTCGAGCCCGCTATCGATCGCCCGCTTGCAGAGGTCGAGCACGCGGCCGAAGCCGTCGAGATCGTCGATCTCGAACTTGGCGTTGATCGCCTCGTCGAGCAGCTCCTGCCCGGCCGACGCCGGCGCATCCGCGGGCTCCTCGCCGGCAGCGGGCCAGGCCACCAGGGCCGCGACGACGACCACGCACCAGGGGGCGAACCGACGCACCATCGACATGAGGACGGCTCCCGGAGATCGCGAAGGGCGGCTGCGGGGCCGCCACCGGCCCGTCCGCCAGGAAAACAGTATGCGGCAGACGGCCGCCGCGACGCCATACGGCCCCCCAGGACTACAGGGGCGCCGGGAGGTCGCGGCGGCTGAAGATCACCGCCCCGGCCACATAGGCCGCGAGCCCCACGCCGAGCAGGATCGCGTCGTACCGGGCCAGGAGCGCCCAGGCCTCGGCGTCGCCCCCCACGAGCCGCTGCGGCTCGTAGGCGTTGAGCACCGAGAGATAGCCCACCCAGCCGAGCACGCCGCTCAGCCGGCCCACGAGCTTGGCGAGGATCGCGGCGACGTAGAAGCCGCACATGATCCCCACCGTGCGCCAGCGGTAGCTGTCGGCCGCCGACACGCAGGCCGAGAGCCCCGCCATGCACACCATCAGCGCGAACACGTTGAGCACGGGCGGCACGAACCGCGCGGGCTCGACCTTCCCCGCCCACGGCCCGAACGACACCACCGTCCACACCGACACGAGCAGCACGCCGCAGAGCAGCGCCGCGGCGACGGTGGTGGCCGCCGCCTGGGTGAGAAACACGGCCGACCGCCGCACGGGCGACGCCAAGAGCATCTCCATCGTGCCCCGCTCGAGCGGCCCCGACACGGCGTCGCTCCCCCGCGTGATGCCCCAGACCGTGGCCGCGAGCACCACGACGGGATCCACGAAGGCCAGCGCCACGCGGCCGGCATAGGTGGCCACCTCCGAGAACGGCACCCCGGAGAGCTTCTGCCAGTCTTTGGGAATCACCTCCAGGAGCACGTTCTGGAAGGCGGGCATCTGGATCTGCGCCGAGAGCCAGATGTAGAGCCACGGAAACGCCGACCAGAGCGCGACGAGCGAGAGCAAGAGCACCCGCTGATCGCCCCAGGCCTTCCACCACACGGCGGTGTTCCAGACGTGGCCACCGAACGGGCCGGGCGAAGCCGCCGGCTGCATGCGATCCATCGAAGCCTCACGCGGTCTTGTGAAAACGGTCGTAGACGGCCTGCAGGCCCACGGGCTCGACGCGGATCTCGGCGAGGGGCAGCGTGGCCAGCCAGCCGAGCAGCGGAGCGAGCGGCTCGTCGGTCTCGAGCACCACGCCCCGGTCGAGCGGCGTGGCCGACACGCGGCCCGCGAGGTGCGCCGGCACTCCCGGAAACGCGGCGCTGAGTTGGGCGTGGATGCGATGACCGCGCCGGAGCGCCTCGATCGACTGCTCGTGCACCACCCGGCCCGCCCGGAGGATCACCACGCGGTCGCAGGTCTCCTCGACCTCCGAGAGCACGTGCGACGAGAAGATCACCGTGCGGCCGGCGGCCCGGGCCTCGCGGACGAGATCGAGCACCACCGACCGCGCCGTGGGATCGAGGTTGGCCGTGGGCTCGTCGAGGATCACCAGCGGCACGTCGGTGGCCAGCACCGTCGCGAGGGCGAGCTTCTGCCGCATGCCCGTGCTCATCCGGGCCACCTGCCGCGAGCAGTCGAGCCCCAGCCGCTCGGCCACGCCCGCCGCGGTGGCGCGCCGGCACTCGGGCCGCAGCCGCGAGAAGAAGTCGAGCACGCCATGGCCGTCCATCCGCCGGAAGAGCCGGGCCTCGCCGGGCAGGTAGGCCGTGCGGGCCCGAACCTCGAGCGACTGCGTGCCACAGTCGAAGCCGGCCACCGTGCCGGTGCCCGACGACGCGGCGAGGTAGCCCAGGAGCGTCCGCAGGAGGGTGGTTTTGCCGGCGCCGTTGGGTCCGAGGAGCCCGAAGATCTCCCGCTCGCCCACCTCGAGCGAGCAGCCGTCGAGGGCCGCAAACTCCCCGTATCGCTTCGAGAGGCCGACGGTGCGGACGATCATCGGCGACTCGAGGGGCTCGAGACTCCGAAAGCGTAACCGCGTAAGCGGTACGACCGACCTGCCCCCGGGCCCGCCGTCTCGCGGAGCGCAGGTCCGCATCGCTCACGCGATTGCGGCTTCCTGAATCCGAAAACCTCACCGTGTGAGCGGTACGACCCGTGCTGGGTGATTGCTTGCATCGCGTCGGCTCTCGGGTCAACCACTCACGCCTGCCACTGGCGCCAGAAATAATAGCCCGCCAGCGCGAAGCCGATGATGGCCACGAGCCTCCGCAGCCGCGCAGCGGGCAGTTTCGCGGCCAGCCGCGACGCGCCGAGGCTGCCCGCCACCCCGCAGGCCGCCATCACCGCGGCATGCGGCCAGGAGACCTCGTGGCTCCCCAACACGGCGCCCGCCGCGAACACCGCCGCCGCGATGCCGTTGATCGCGGTGGCCAGTGAGTTCTTGACGGCATTCAGGCGATGGATGTCGCCGAGGCCGAGCAGCCCGAGCATCGCGATCATGAGGATGCCCATGCCGGCGCCGAAGTAGCCGCCGTAGATCCCCACCAGAAACTGCAGGCCGCAGGCGGCCACGATCCGCGGTGTCGAGGCCTCGCCGCCGCCGTGCGCCCACGTGGCCAGCCGCGGCTGCACGGCGAACAGCACCGCGGCGAGCAGGATCAGCCAGGGCACCATGCGATCGAACCAGCTCGGCGGCAGGCCGAGCACGAGCAGCGTGCCGACCACACCCCCGACGAAGCTCGGCACCACCAGCCACTTCGACCACCGCGGCAGGTCGCTCCGCACGCCCCGCGTCACCCAGGCCGCGACGGCACTCGCCGGCCAGAGGCCGATCGTGCTCGTGGCATTGGCCGCCACGAGCCGCCCGGGGTCGGCTGGCAGGATCGCCCCGAGCACCGGAAAGGTGAGGATCGTGCCGCCGCCGGCGATCGCGTTGACCCCGCCGGCCACGAACGCGGCCGCGGCCAGCAGCAGCCAGCCGGTGACTCCGTCGCCCGCCGTGCCGCTCATGGACGCGCCTGCGCCGGCACCGGCGGCGGGGCGGCCGGGGCCGCGCCGCAGTCCACGAGCATGTAGCCCGACCAGAAGATCGGGTGGAGCGGGGCGGTGAGCGGGGCCGCGTCGGCCTCGCGGATCCGCGGCTCGCGAGCGGCATCGGGCGGCTCCGCGATCACCACGTCCACGGCCCGCTGCCAGGCCTTCGCGGCCGGCTCGGCCGGTCCGCCCACGGCCGCCCGGAGAAACTCCGTGACCAGATCGCCGCACGTCTTGCCGCCCATCGGCCACCGCGAGAGCACGACCGTCTGCGCGCCGGCCGCGAGCAGGTCGGTGGACGCGAAGAAGAGCTCGTCGCCGGGCCGCGGCGGCGGCTTGGCCAGCCCGCCCGCCAGCGCCGTCGCGAGCCCGGGCACGAGCACCCGCGTCGGCCGCTTGGCCGGTGGCGAGAGCCACTCGCCGATCGTGAGCGGCTTCGCCCCGCGGCCCCCGCCTGCCGCCACGAGCGGCCACCCGGACGGCGGCCCCTCGGCCGGGATCGCATCGAGCACGACGAGCGTGTCGCAGGCCGCGGCCGCGACCGCCGCCGGCACGCCCGCCCCCCCGAGCACGGCCACGCTGTCCGGCGGCACCACCTGCCGCACCGCGTCGGCCGTGGCCTCGGAGTCTTCCTTTTCGCCGCGGGCGATGCGGCCGAGCTGGAGCCCGACGGGGCCGGGGCCACGATCGTCGCGGGGCATGACGGCGAGGCTCCGCGTCGGGGCATACCGCACCCGGCAGAGGTCGCGGAGCAGCGGCCGGTCGCCGGCCGGATCCCCCGCCGAGCCGATCGGCAACAGCTCGAAGGGCACGTACCAGAGCCAGCCATCCGGCACGATCACGAGCTCGTCGATGCCCTCGGCGAGCGTGACCCTGGAGTTCTCGAACAGCATCCGCTCGATCCGCTCGGCCGACCCGCGCCAGTCGCCCTCGGCGAGCCGCGCGGCCACGACCGGCGCGTCGGCATCGAACAGGCAGAGCCCCTTCGCGAGGCTCGCGATCTCGCCGGGCAGGCCCGCGGCCTGCCGCACCTGCCAGGTGGCGAACCGCTCCCGCGACTCGAGCATGCCCACGAGCCCGGCGTCGCTCCAGCGAAACGACAGCAGCAGCTGCCGCGGCTCGAGCCGCCCGCGGACCTCGGCCGCCGTCGCGAGCGGCGGAAACGCCATCGGCACCCCGTCGCGGCCGGCGGCGATCTCCGCCACCGCGAGGCCGCGGCGGGCAGCGAGCTCGGGGTAGGCATCGACGTCCACCGCCGGAGGATCGGCGGCCACGATCGCCGCGGCGACGTCGCCCCGCAGCCGGGTCATCCGGTCGACCGTCTCGGCCAGCTCGGGCCGATCGCCGAGCAGCGTGGCCCGCGCGGCGGCGACCTGCGGATCGAGGGCCCGCGGATCGGCGGCGATCCAGCGCTCCACGGCCAGCCGCCTCCCGCCGAGCGGCTGCGCCACGAGCCAGCGGTGCCGCACCGCCGCCTCGGCCACGTCCACGGCGGCCTCGGCGTCGCGGCGCGTGGCCACCGCGAGCCAGGTCGCGAAGGCGTCGCTCCGCTCCTGCGCGGCGACGGTCAGGGCGTCGAGCGGATCGAGGGCGAAGTCGCGGCCATCGGGGTCGGCGAGGAGCCTCGCATACATCGACTCCGCGATCCGATCGGGAATGGCATTGCCTCCCGCGCGGACCACGCCGGTGAGCACGCGGGTCTGAAACAGCCGGGGACTGCGGCGGGCCTGCAGCCCGATCGCGTCGCGGAGGGCGGCGTCGCCCGCGGCCTCGTCGCCCGCTGCGTAGGCCGCGAGGGCCCGGGCATACATCGTGCGGCAGCCGAGCGTGTTGCGGCCGGCCGTGGCCTGCAGGAGCCGCGGGTCGATCTCGCGGAGCGCTGCCGACGCGCTCCGCACGTCGCGGGCCGCGGCCCACCGCTCCGCCTCGATCGCCACGAGCCTCGCATGCAGCGCCGGCAGCTCGCCCCGCAGCTGGTCGCAGCCGCGGGCGATCACCGGCGGCACGCCTCGCGTGCCCGCCAGCGCATGCGCGGTGGCCGCCAGCGCGAAGGCCTCCTCGAGGGCCCGCACGTCGCCGAAGTCGGCGGCGGCATACGTGGCCTCCTCGAAGAGCTCCGCGGCCCGCTGCGGCTGATCCGCGTCGAGCGCCATCCGGCCGAGCACGATCAGCCCCCATGCGGTGAGCGCGTGGTCGAACTGGTTGCCGGCCACGAGGCCGCGGGTGAGCAGCGGCCCGGCCGCCTCGGGCTTCCCCTGCGCCCAGCAGATCACGCCGAGGGCCACGTCGATCCAGGCCTGCGACCAGTGGTTGGGGGGCGCCGCGCGGCGGGCGAGCGCGGCCTCCACGGCATCGAGGGCGTTGGCCTCCCGGGCGAGCGGCCCGAGCAGCACCGCGTGGCGGTAGATCGCCACCACCAGCATCCGCATGATCTCCTGCGGCCGCACGAGCCGGTCGTGGTCGGCCATCAGCACGCCGCCGCGCTTGAGCACCTCCTGGGCATCACCGGACGACTGCCGGATCGCGATCGTCTCGGGAATCGCCCCGGGAACCGTGTTCCGCCGGCTGCGTCCCCACGTGCCCGCGCGGCCGGCGCCGGAGGCCCGGAGCGGCTGCGGCGGAAACTGCACCGCGAGCAGCCAGTCGCCGCGGGCCGCCTCGACGAGCATCGCCTCCTCGTAGCGGGCGATCGCGGCGTCGAAGTCGCCGGTTTCGAACAGGCACTCGCCGAGGAGCGCCGCCGACGCGATCGAGTCGATCCAGCGGTCGGCCCCCATGCGGACGCTGCCGCGATACTCCCGCGAGGCGAGGTCCGTGGCGGCGTCGTAATCACCGGCGGCGAGCCGCTCGAGGGCGAGGTCGTGCTCCGGCCCCGGCACGGTGGGCGCCCGCCCCGGCACGCCCATGTCGGGAGGCAGCACCACCTGCGCGGCCGCCCCGGCGGCGATGAAAACCCACACGCAGGCCGCCCGCCGGATGCTCACCATGCGATCCGTTGTACACCGCACCCGCCCGCGACGGCCTCCCCGGCGGCCGCCGCGTGGGGGACTGGGCAAGGCCGGCTGGCGACGGGGAAGCCTGGGGGAAGGCAGCTGCCGGTCGTGAGGGTCGTCCAAAGTTTGCGGGTCGTGCGGGCCGATACGTCTGACGAGTCGGGTCGCAGCATCTTCGCCTCGGACGGACCACACGCCATGAACACGCCGCTTGATCGCACCACCGGACAGGCCGGAGCACCCCACGGGATCGTGCTGGCGTTCGCCGCCCTGGCGGGCTTGGCCTCGACCGGCTGCCAGGTGGACATCGGCGGGCAGACCCTCCCGAGCGCCTACTACCTGCAGGACGACATCCAGTACTTCCCGGCCGGGCCCGAGTTCAAGCTCTCCAAGGAAGCGGCCGCCCAGAAGGCCTACAAGAAGGAGATCGGGGCGGAAGGGTGCGGCGGCAACTGCGGCGGCGGCTGCGGCAGCTGCGGGCACTGACCCTGCACCGGGCAGGTCCGCATCGCTCACGCGATTGCGGCTTCCTCGGGCGCATCAGCCCGGACGCTTCACGACGACCCGCGGAAGCGTAACGGCGTAAGCCGTACGACCTCTTGGAAGCGTAACGGCGTAAGCCGTACGACCGAACCACGGGGCGGTCCGCATCGCTCACGCGATTGCGGCTTCCCGGGATCGAAGTCAGCGAGGGGCTGCCCGTGCCCCGCGAGCCGGCGTATGACGC
>JBIIMU010000131.1:0-6928 GCA_044337845.1 Pirellulales bacterium
CCGGCGTGCTGCTCACGGCAGTGCTGGCGGGGGCGTGGTGGCTCGTGCTGCGGCCCTGGCCGTGGACCGACCCCGACGCGGAACGGCGGCACTACGAGCGGATCATCGGGATGCTCGGCGACCCGGACGATCTCGGCGATCCGTGCCGCGAGATCCGGGCGTACCTGCTTCGCCACCCCGACGCGGCGCGGGCGGCCGAGGTGCGGCGACTCGGTCGGGAAGTGGCCCTCGACCGGCTCCACAAGCGGTCGCGGCACCGGTTCCCCACCTACGCGCCGAAGTCGCCCGCCGAGCGGGCCTATCTCGAGGCGCTGCGGCTCTCGGCGTCGGATGCGCGAGCCGCCACCGACAAGCTTCGCGGGATGCTCGTGGCGCCGGCCAACGACGCCGCCGGGCCGGGCCGCGCGGCCGCCGACGATCCCTGCGCCGTCGTCGAGCGGCCCGACGCCGACACCTGGCAGGAACTGGCCCGCCGCCAGGTGGAGATGCTCGAGCCGGTGGTGCGTCTCGAGGAGGCCGAGCGACGCGAGGAGGCGCGGGGCGCCGCCCGCCGGGCCGCGGCGCTGCTCGAGCAGGCGGCCGTCTACCAGCGGGAGATCACGGCCGCCACCGACGCCGCCCGCCGCGTGGTCGCGATCACCCGCCGGCACCAGGTGCTCGCGGAGATCGTCGAGGACTTCGCCGCCGAGCCGGCGGCGGCGGAGACGGTGGCCGAAGCCCGCCGGCTCCTGGAAGTTCACTGAGGGCGGAGGTCCGCCGCCGGCTCCGGGCCGGCTACACCTTCCGGAGCCGCGTGTACTCGTCCATGGTCACCGTGGTGAGCTCGCCGTCGTCGCGGGCGAGGATCAGCACGTCGCTGTAGACCTTGTCGTCGCCGCTGCGGCGGAAGTGCAGGCCATGCCGCCGGCGCTCGCGGCGGAGAACCTGACCCACGGTCTTCGTCGTCCAGGTGGCCGACGACCCGACCTGAACCCCGTGGATCACCTCCACGCGGTCGCCCGGCTGCAGCTGGTCGTAGAGGCTGCGGGCCTCGAACTCCTCCGGAGTCATCGGCTCACACTTCCTTGGCTTCGATCCACTTCATCATCTTGCGGAGCCGCCGGCCGGTCTCCGTCAGCCTGTGCTCCCGCTCGCGGCGGCGGGTGCTCTTGAACATCGCCGCACCGCCGCGGTTCTCCAGGATCCAGTCGCGGGCGAACTCGCCCGAACGGATCTCCTCGAGGATCTTCTTCATCTCCGCGCGGGTCTCGTCGGTGATGATCCGCTTGCCGCGGGTGTAGTCGCCGTACTCGGCCGTGTTCGACACGCTGTAGCGCATGTACTCCAGGCCGCCCTGGTAGAGCAGGTCGACGATCAGCTTCATCTCGTGGAGGCACTCGAAGTAGGCCATCTCCGGCTGGTAGCCGGCCTCGACGAGCGTGTCGAAGCCCGCCTTGATGAGCTCCGAGACGCCGCCGCAGAGCACCGCCTGCTCGCCGAACAGGTCGGTCTCCGTCTCTTCGGCGATCGTGGTCTCGATCACGCCGCCGCGGGTGCCGCCGATGCCCTTGGCGTAGGCCAGGCCGATCTTTTTCGTCTCGGGGCTGGCGCCGGGGCCGAGCGCGATCAGGCAGGGCACGCCGCCCCCCTTCACGTACTCGCTGCGGACGAGATGGCCGGGGCCCTTCGGGGCCACCAGCATGATGTCGTGTCCCGGGGGCGGCTCGACCTGGCCGAAGTGGAAGTTGAAGCCGTGGCTCGCCATCAGCACGGCACCCTTCTTGAGGTGCGGCTTGATCGACTGGCGGTACACGTCGCCGGTGAGTTCGTCGGGCAGGAGGATGTTGATGACGTCGGCCTGCTTGACGGCGTCTTCCACGCTCATCGGCTCGAAGCCGTGCTTCTTGGCGAGCTCGTAGTTCGGGCCGCCCGGCCGCTGGGCCACGATCACCTTGAGGCCGCTGTCGCGGAGGTTCTGGGCCTGCGCGTGGCCCTGCGAGCCATAGCCGACGATGGCGATGGTCTTGCCTTCGAGGGCCTTGAGGTCGGCATCGGCGTCGTAGTAGATCGTGGCGGCCAAGGGAGCGCTCCGGGGAGAGGGAATGGACGGGATGAGGGCGAAGACGGTCAGGCGAGCGACTCGCCCACGGGGGCCGAGTCGGCGGGGCGGGCACCGTCGCTCGCCTCGGTGAGCTCGCGGGTGGGCGAGCTCCCGCGAACCATGGCGATCCGGCCGGTCCGCACCAGCTCGAGAATCCCCTTGGGACGCATCAGTTCGATGAAGCCCTCGAGCTTCTTCTCGGTGCCCGAAATCTCGACGATCACGCTGTCCGAGGCGACGTCGACGATCCGGCCGCGGAAGATCTCGGCGAGTTCCTTGACCTCGGTGCGGGTCGCCCCGGGCTGGGCGGCGACCTTGATGAGCATCAGGTCGCGCTCCACGTAGTTGCGGCTGCTGATGTCGTCCACCCGGACGACCGTGACGATCTTCTCCAGCTGGCGGCGCACCTGGTCGAGCACGCGGTCGTCGCCGCGGAGCACGAACGTCATCCGCGAGAACCGTCGGTCCTCGGTCTCGCCGACGGCGAGGCTGTCGATGTTGTAGCCGCGCGACGCGAGCATGCCCGCGACGTGGGCGAGCACTCCCGGCACGTTCTGGACGGTGGCGGAGAGGACGTGGCGCATGGGGGGCTCGCGGCGGACTCCGGGCGGGGACGGGGCAGGCGGGGCAGGCCGGAAAAGCCGCCGCTGCGGGGCAGGGCGGAGTCTAGTAAGCCGAAACCCACGCATTCAAGCCTTGGCCCGCCGCGACCGGCGGGGACGCGGCCCCGACCGGGCCCGCGGCCGGAATCGGTGGAGGCACGTTGACAGGGGCCGAAAAAAGCCGATAGTTTGCGGTGCTCGGGTTTTCGGCCCGGTCGGCCCGTTTTTCGTCCCCGCGTCCCCAGCGAGCGTGTCAGCGTGTCCAACGTCTTGGCCCAGGAACTGATCGAAGCCGGCGTCCACTTCGGCCACCGTGCCAGCCGGTGGAATCCGAAGATGAAGCCGTACATCCACGGCCGTCGCAACCTCATCCACATCATCGACGTCCGCGAGACGATCCGCGGCCTGCTGCGGGCCCGCAAGTATCTCAAGCAGGTCGCGTCGACCGGCAGCCTGGTCCTGTTCGTCGGCACCAAGCGACAGGGCGCCGAGGCCGTGGCCCGCGAGGCGGCCCGCTGCGGCATGCCCTACGTCAGCGACCGCTGGCTCGGCGGCACGCTCACCAACTTCCGCACCATCCGCAACCGCCTGGCCCGCCTCGAGGAGCTCGAGACGCTGATCCCGTCGGAGGCGTTCGGCAGCTACTCCAAGAAGATGCAGTCGTCGCTCCGCCGCGAGCACCGCAAGATGCTCCGCAATCTCGGCGGCATCCGCACCCTGTCCCGTCTGCCCGAGTGCCTCGTCGTGTTCGATCCCAAGAAGGAGAAGAACGCGGTCAACGAGGCCCGCAAGATGGGCATCACGACCGTCGCCCTGATCGACACCGACTGCGATCCCGATCTCGTCGACCTCCCGATCCCCGGCAATGACGACTCGATCCGCTCGATCGAGCTGGTCGCGGCCCGGCTCGCCGACGCGATCCTCGAGGGCAAGTCGCAGACGGCCACCGAGGCGCAGGCGTCCGCCGAGGGCGCCGAAGGGGCCGAGGGCGATTCGAAGCCCAAGCCCAAGGCCCGGCCGATGGTCGCCAAGCGTTCGGTGCCGCAGAAGCCGAAGGCCTGAGCGGGCCTGCGTGCTCCAGCCGGCGAGGTGTCGGGGCGCGGGTGACCCGGCGGCGGGGCTTTCGTCCCGCCGAGTGCCGAGTGCCAGCCGCGTAGTCGTAGTGAAGCCACGAAGTCGAAGACACGAGGAGAACGTCCGATGGCTGAGATCACCGCCGCCGCCGTGATGGCCCTGCGGGAGAAGACGGGCCTGCCCATGATGGAGTGCAAGAAGGCGCTCGCGGAGTGTGGCGGCAACACCGAGCAGGCCGTGGAGTGGCTGCGGAAGCAGGGCATCAAGACGCAGTCGATGCGGGCCGACCGCGAGACCTCGTGCGGCCGCCTCGCCGTGTACGCGGATCCCGCGAAGAGCGTCGGCACGATCATCGAGTTCAAGTGCGAGAGCCCGCCGGTGGCCGGCAGCCAGGACTTCAAGGATCTCGCCAACGACATCGCCAAGACGCTCGCCCTCGGGCCGGGCGCGGCGACGCCCGCCGACCTGCTCGCCCAGAAGAGCCTGGCGCATCCCGACCGCACGCTCGGCGAGCTCAAGGACGAGCTCTTCAACCGGATGCGCGAGGTGTTCGAGCTCTCGCGGATCAAGCGGATCGACGGTGCCTGCGGCGGCTACGCCCATCACGACGGCTCCAAGGCCGCGCTGATCGAGATCACCGGCAACGTCTCGGGCCCCCAGGCGGCCGAGGTCGCCAAGGACATCGCGATGCACGTGGTGGCGCTCGCCCCCCAGGCGATCCGCAAGGAGGATCTCGATCCCGCCGTGGTCGACAAGGAGCGGGAGATCCTCTCCGAGGCGGCCCGCAAGGAGGGCAAGCCCGAGAACATCATCGCCAAGATGATCGAGGGCCGGCTGCGGAACTTCTTCAGCCAGTGCGTGCTGCTCGAGCAGCCGTTTGTGAAGGACGACAAGCAGACCGTCGGCCAGCTCGCCAAGGGAGCGGGCCTCGAGGTGAAGTCGGTCGCAAACTGGAAGCTGGGCGGGTGACCGACCTCGCGCCCTACAAGCGCGTGCTCCTCAAGCTCTCGGGCGAGAGCTTCGCCCGGCAGGGCGAGCGGGGCATCTCGATGGACGAGGTGGTCCACATCGCCCGCCAGACGGTGCAGGCGGCGTCGAAGGGCGTGCAGCTCGCGATCGTGATCGGCGGCGGCAACATCCTCCGCGGCGGCTCGTTCACGGCGGGCAACACCGCGATCCAGGAGGCCACGGCCCACTACATGGGCATGCTTGCCACCGTGATCAACGGCCTGGCGCTCCAGGACGCCCTCGAGAGCCTCGGCGCCCAGACGCGGCTGATGACCGCGATCCGGATGGACGGCGTGGCCGAGCCCTACATCCGCCGCCGCGCCCGCCGGCACCTCGAGAAGGGGCGGATCGTGATCCTCGCGGCGGGCACCGGCAGCCCCTACGTGACCACCGACACCGCCGCCGCCCAGCGGGCCCTCGAGCTCGGCGCCGACATCGTCATGAAGGCCACCCGCGTGGACGGCGTCTACTCCGACGACCCGGAGAAGAATCCCCACGCCGTCCTCTACGCCGAGCTCGGCTACCAGCAGGTGATCCAGCAGAACCTGCGGGTCATGGACGGCACGGCGATCTCGCAGTGCGCCGAGCACGGGATGCCGATCCTGGTGTTCAACTACCGCCGCGAGGGCACCATCGAACGGGCGGTGGCGGGCGAGCGGCTCGGCACGATCGTCGGGCAGCGGCGGTAGGCCGGCCGGGGCGTATACTCCGGCGGTCCACCAACCCAGGAGTCCGCCCGATGCCGCTCGATGACATCCTGCTCGACGCCGAGGAACGCATGGAGAAGGCGGTGGAGGTGTTCCGCCACGCCCTCACCGGCATCCGCACCGGCCGGGCCAACCCGGGCCTCGTCGACACGCTCCGGGTCGAGGTCTACGGATCCCCCACGCCGATCAAGGCCCTGGCCAGCGTCGGCGCCCCCGAGCCCAACCAGATCGTGGTCCGCCCCTTCGACCCGGGCACCATCAAGGACATCGAGAAGGCGATCCAGGCCAGCGACCTCGGCCTCAATCCGCAGAGCGACGGCCGCGTGATCCGGATCGTGATCCCGCCGCTCTCCGCCGACGTCCGCAAGAAGATGTCGGCGCGGATCCGGGAGCTCGCGGAGGAGGCGAAGGTCGCGATCCGCAACGTCCGCCGCGACGGCAACAAGGCCGCCGACACCGAGAAGGGGGACGGCGGCCTCACCGAGGACGAGTGCGACCGCTGCAAGGAGGACGTGCAGGAGCTGACGAAGAAATACGAGGCGACCGTCAGCGACCTCGCGCGGGCGAAGGAGTCCGAGGTCATGGAACAGTAGCCGGCCCGATGCCGCGGCGAGGCTGGCGATGATCGAGGTCCGGAACCTGGTGAAGGAGTATCGCGGCGCCGAGGGCTCGGTCGTCCGGGCGGTGGACGACGTGTCGTTCGCCGTCTCGGCCGGTGAGATGGTGGGACTCTTGGGCGGCAACGGCGCCGGCAAGACCACCACCATGCGGGTCGTGGCCACGCTCTTGGCCCCGACGTCCGGCACGGCCGTGGTGGCGGGCCGGGACGTGCGGCTCGATCCGATCGGCGTGCGGCAGCGGCTCGCGTACGTGTCGGCCACCACGGGGGTGCCCGACCGGCTCACGCCCCGCGAGGTGCTCGATTCCCACGGCCGGCTCCACGGGCTCGACGCCCGCCGCCGCCAGGCGCGGATCGCGGAGCTGGCGGCGACGCTGGAGCTCGACGCCTACCTCGATCGCCCCTGCGGGCGGCTCTCGTCGGGCCAGCGGCAACGGGTGTCGCTGGGCCGGGCGCTCGTGCACGACCCGCCGGTGCTCGTGCTCGACGAGCCGACCAGCGCCCTCGACATCGTCGGTGCCCGGGACCTCTTCGAGCTCCTCGCCCGGCTCCGCGAGGAGGGCCGCACGATCCTGCTTTCGACCCACCGCCTCCACGAGATCGAGCGGCGCTGCGACCGGTTCGTGATCATCGACTCAGGCCGCATCGTCGCCGAAGGCACCCGCGCCGCGCTCGTCGGTGCCGGCGGCGGAGGGCTCGAGGACGCCTTCTTCTCGGCGCTCGGTCCGCGGGAGGCGCGATGACCGGCTCGTCACCCCCCACGACCGGCGGCTGGCCCGCGCGGTTCGCCCTCGCCCGCCGCGACCTCCTGGAGTTCGTCCGCGACCGCCGGGCGCTG
>JBIIMU010000134.1:0-6922 GCA_044337845.1 Pirellulales bacterium
GTTTCCGCTGGAGTGCCCGGGGTGTGGTGGCGACATCCGACTCATCGCGTTCATTACCGATCCGGGGCCGATCCGGAAGGTCCTCACGCATCTGGGCGAACCGCTCGAGCCTCCGGCCGTCTCTCCCGCCCGTGGTCCGCCGACCGACTGGGGAGAGCTCGTGCAGGTCCACGACGACCGGGCAATCTTTCAGGGACGGATAGACGAGCTGCCCGTGATCGACATCCACAGCCTCTGACGGCGTTCCATGCCACGGTGCGGACGGCCCGCCGAATCAAAGAGCGAAGCCGGCGGCCGACTTCCTTGCCAGCCGCTGTCAGTTCCGAGGACAAAGGTCGATGCAAGCACGCTTGCGATCGATGAGCTGGCGGCCATAACCGCCGACCAGACGGCCCGGGAGCGGATTCGACGGCCGTACAAACCCATCTCCGGGATGGGGCAGTTTCATACGACAAGTAATGTCGGGGCGACACGATTCGAACGTGCGACCTCTACGTCCCGAACGTAGCGCTCTAGCCAGGCTGAGCTACGCCCCGATTGTGGGTGGCCAGCGGGTCGAAACCCGTGGCCTCCCTCTGGGATAGGCCCTTAGCGTACCCGCGGTGCCGCCGCGGGGCAACGGCGGTCATGCCGCGGCCGAACGGGGCCACGGCGGCCTATTCCACCGTCACGCTCTTGGCGAGATTCCGCGGCTGGTCCACGTCGCAGCCCCGGTTGACCGCGATGTGATAGGCCAAGAGCTGCAGCGGGATCACGGCCAGGAGCGGCGCGAGCGCGTCGTCGGTGGCCGGGATCTCCACCACGAACTCCGCCAGCCGCCTCACCTCGTCGTGATCCGGCGTCGTGATCGCGATCACGCGGCCGTTGCGGGCCTTCACCTCCTCGATGTTCGAGATCATCTTCTCGCTGGTGTGCGACGTGGTCGCCAGCACCACCACCGGCATCAGCCGGTCGATCAGCGCGATCGGGCCGTGCTTCATCTCGGCCGCCGGATACCCCTCGGCGTGGATGTAGGAGATCTCCTTGAGCTTCAGGGCGCCCTCGAGCGCCACCGGGAAGTTGAACGACCGGCCGAGGTAGAGGAAGTTGGGCGCGTAGGTGAAGCGGTCGGCGAGCGCCTTGATCGCCGCTTCCTGCGCCAGGATCGCCTCGATCTTCTCCGGGATCCGGGCGAGCTCCTCGATCAGCGCGTCGGCCCGCTCGGGGGCGAGCGTGCCCCGCTGCCGGCCCAGGGCGATCGCCATCAGCGTGAGCACCACCACCTGCGCCGTGAAGGCCTTCGTGGACGCCACGCCGATCTCCGGGCCGGCGTGCGTGAACACGCCGGCGTCGGTCTCCCGCGAGAGCGTGGAGCCGACCACGTTGCAGATGCCCAGCGTGAGCGCCCCGCGCCGCTTCGCCTCGCGGAGGGCCGCGATCGTGTCGGCCGTCTCGCCGCTCTGCGAGATCACCAGGAGCACGTC
Organism: Pirellulales bacterium; assembly: GCA_044337845.1. Classification (GTDB taxonomy): domain Bacteria; phylum Planctomycetota; class Planctomycetia; order Pirellulales; family UBA1268; genus QWPN01. The sequence goes on from JBIIMU010000134.1 coordinate 1,464, forward strand.
GCGGTCGTCGAGCAGCGGCTCGCGGTAGCGAAACTCCGACGCATACTCCACCTCCACCGGCAGCCGCGCGAGGTGCTCGAAGAGATACTCCCCCACCAGCCCCGAGTGCCAGCTCGTGCCGCAGGCGGCGATCGTGAGCCGCGGGGCGGCGGCGAGCCGGTCCATGACGGCCGCCAGCCCGCCGAGCTGGATCACGTGGTCGGCGAGCACGAGCCGGCCCCGCAGGCAGTCGGCGATCGCCCGGGGCTGCTCGTGGATCTCCTTGAGCATGAAGTGGGGGAAGCCGGCCTTCTCGATCGCGTCGAGCGACATGGCCAGCTCGTGCACCTGCTTGGTGAGCGGCACGTCGTCGATCGACCGCACCTCGAAGCCGTCGCGGCCGATCACCGCCACGTCGCCGTCGTCGAGGTAGACCACCTTGTTGGTGTGGGCCACGATCGGGGCGGCGTCGGAGGCGACGAACATCTCGCCGTCGCCCACGCCCACCACCAGCGGCGAGCCGCAGCGGGCCACGTAGAGCCGGTCAGGCTCGGCGGCGTTGAGGATCGCGAGGCCGTAGGTGCCCGTCACCTGGCGGAGCGCCAGCCGCAGCACCGCCTCGAAGGGGAGGGCGGGGTCGGACTCCTGGATCGCCTCGATGAGCTGCACGAGCACCTCGGAGTCGGTCTGGCTCCGGAACGACCGCCCCTTCGCGGCCAGCGAGGTCTTGAGGGCGGCGTAGTTCTCGATGATGCCGTTGTGGACCAGCGCGATCCGGCCGCCCGGGGCGACGTGGGGATGGGCGTTGGCGTCGCTCGGGCCGCCGTGCGTGGCCCAGCGGGTGTGGCCGATGCCCACCGCCGCGGTGGCCGGCAGGTCGCCCGACCGCACCTCCAGATCGCGGACGCGGCCGGCACACTTGGCCACCTTCAGGTCGCCGTTGAGCACCGCGATCCCGGCCGAGTCGTAGCCCCGGTATTCGAGCCGGGCGAGCCCCGCGAGCAGGATCTCGCGGCAGGCTCCGGGGCCGATGTAGCCCACGATTCCACACATTGAATGCGTCTCCCTGCCGCTCCCGGGCCTCGTCGCCTCCAGTTTACGAGCGGTCGGCGGCCGGGCGACCGAAATAACTTCTTCCGAAAATGGCGAACGTATCCTCGTGGGCATGACGCACGCGCTCGTGTTCTTCGAGGACGACCAGGCCGCCCACCTCGAGCCGCTCACGCTCACGCGGCCGGTGCACGACCTGCGGATCGGGCTGACCACGATCCGCGAGGCGTGGGAGCGGGCGCTCGGCTTCGCGGCCGGCACCGCACCGCTGCGGCCGCACCTGCGGGGCGTGTTTCCCGCGGCGACCAGGAGGCAGCGGACATCGCCCGCGGTCTGGATCAACGCCCGCTATCTGCCCACGCCGGGACTGCTCGCCACGATCCGCCGCCGTGCGGAGGGACACGTCCGCGACGGCGACGAGCTCGTGGCCGCCTGGTCCACGGCCACGGAGACGGCCGCGTGGTTCGCGGAGGGGCGGCCGCAGCCGCGCGGCGCCGGCCGTCGCGCGGACCCGCGGGAGCTCGAGCGGCTCGGCCATCCGTGGGACATCACGAGGCTCACGCCGGCGGCGATCGCGGCCGACGCGGCGGCCTGCGGCTGGCCGCCGGGCCCGGGACCGCACTGGAGCCCGTCGGCCGTGGTCGATCGACCCGAGCGGCTGTTCATGCATCCGTCGGCCGTGGTCGAAGCCGGCGCGATCGTGGTCTGCGACGAGGGGCCGGTGCTGCTCGACGCGACGTCGCGGGTGATGGCCGGGGCGATCCTCCGCGGGCCGGTGGCGGTGGGGCAGGGGGCCACGGTGCGGATGGGGGCGAGAATCTACGGCGGCACCTCGATCGGCCCGCACTGCAAGGTCGGCGGCGAGGTGGCGAGCACGGTGTTCCACTCGTATGCCAACAAGGCCCACGAGGGCTACGTGGGCAACTCGGTGTTCGGCCAGTGGGTGAATCTCGGCGCCGACACCACCGCCTCCAACCTCAAGATGACCTACGGGACCGTGAAGCTGCTCGACTGGCCGACGGGGCTGGAGGTCGACTCCGGCGCGCAGTTCGTGGGCACGATCATGGCCGACCACTGCAAGACGGGCATCAACACCATGCTCAACACGGGCACCGTGTGCGGCGTGTGTTCGGTCGTGGTGGGGGCGGGGTTTCCGGCCCGCGAGATTCCGTCGTTCAAGTGGGTGCAGCCGGGCGCGAGCGTCGACTACCGGCTCGACAAGGCCCTGACGGACATGGAGCGCATGATGGCCCGCCGCGGCGTGGCCCTCGACCGCCCCTACCGCCGGATGATGGAGGCGATCTTCGCCATGGGCCGCGGCTGAGGCCCCGTGGCCGGCAGCCAGCGGCCGTCACCGCGCGGCCGTCACGCAGACGAGCTCCCGGTCGTTCCGCACGAAGATGCAGCCGCCGGCGAACGCCGGATGGCTCCAGACCACCTCGCGACCGAAGCACTCGTTGGTGGGCTCGACCACCCGCATGCGGCCGAGCTCCTCGTATCGCTCGGGGGACAGCCGGGCGAGGATCAGGTCGCCCGTCTCGCTGAAGATCCACGTGCGGGTGGCGGCCGGCGGGTCGCCGGCGACGGGCTCCGCCTGCCGCACCAGAAACGCCGTGCCGTGCTTGCTGCGGCGCTCGCCGCCGGTGGTGGGGGCGAGCGTCTCCCAGAGCCGCCGGCCGTCGGCGAGGGCCACCGCGGTGAGCGCGCCGGTGTCGCAGTCGCAGCCGTAGAGCACGTCGCCGGCGATGAAGGGCGTGGAGTTGGCGCAGTACACCGCCGACTTGGGCGCGCCCCGCCAGAGGAGCGACGGGGGGGCGTCGCCCGCGGGCAGCGCGAACAGCGCCGCCACCCGACCGATGCCGCTGGCGAACAGCACCCGGCCGAGGCTCGTGTCGGCCACCTGCGGCGCCATGATCGACATGCCATACATCGGCTTGAGCGGCTGCGACCAGCGGACGCGGCCCGTGGCCGGGTCGAGGCCGTTGAGGTTGTCGGCGTCCCAGATCAGCAGCTCGCGGGCGGCGCCCTCCCCGATCATCGTCGGCGGGCAGTAGCCGCTCTCGCTCGCCGTGATCGCCTTCCAGCGTTCCTGCCCCGTGACACGGTCGAACGCCACCGCCACGCTGCCGGGGCCGCCCACGAGGCAAATCAGCAGGTCGCCCGCCACGAGCGGATGGCCGCAGAATCCCCAGATCGGCGTCGGGGCCGCGTAGTCGCGGCGAAAGCTCTTCGACCACAGCACCCTGCCCGTGGTCGCCTCGAGGCAGAGCAGGTCGCCCTCGGCGCCCACGGTGTAGACGCGGCCGTCGGCGACCGTCGGCGTGCACCGCGGCCCCGAGGCGTAGGAGAGCGAATACGCGCAGTCTTGCTCGTGCTTCCAGAGCAGGCCGCCCGTGGCCGCGTCGAGGCAGAGCACCCGCTCGGTGCCGGTGCGGACGGTGCGGTCGTTGGGCCCGTTGACGAGCTCCCCCTCGCGGGCCACGTAGTCGGTGACGAACACGCGGCCACCGGCCACCGCCGGCCCCGCGTAGCCGCCGGCCACCGGCACCCGCCACTTCACCGGCAGGCCCGCCGCGGGGACCGAGGTGGCGAGCCCCCGCTCCCGCCAGATCGCGTCGCGCTGCGGGCCCATCCACTGCGGCCACTCGTCGGCACGGGCGGTCGCGGTCAGGCAGGCGACGGCGACGATCACAAAGGCGAAGGGCGAGGCAGTCATGCGGGGCTCCAGCTGGGGTGTGTCGTACCGCTCACGCGGTGACGCTTCCTGAATCAACGGGCTTGTCGTACCGCTCACGCGGTGACGCTTCCTGAATCACTCAACGGCCACGAGCGCCGGCAGGTCGGTGGACACGTCCACGCCGGCCGGCCGCCAGTCGACCACCTCGACCTCCGCCGAGCGGCGGCCGCGGTACTCGTTGATCTTCGGGCGAAACGCGACGTGGAAGGGCTCGCCGGGCGCCGGCAGGTGCGGCTTGCCCGACTGGCCGATCGTGCGCGCCGGCTCCGCCAGCGTCACGCCCGAGGCGCACAGCGTGGGACGGCGGTTGCCCTCGCCGAAGGGGGCGAGCTGCTCGAGCTGCTCGACGGTGTCGAGCGTGAGCGCCACCAGCGACGTCTCGCCGTCGAGGGTGAGCTGGGCCTTCCGCAGCGACGCCGGCATCCGCGCCTCGACCGCCGCGACGAACGCCCGGCGGAAGTCGTCGATCCGCGCGTCGTCCACCTGGAGGCCCGCGGCCGCGGCATGCCCGCCGCAGCCGAGCAGGTGCGCGCCGCAGGCCTTCACCGCCTCGAGCACGTCGAACCCCGGCACGCTCCGCACGCTGCCCACCGCGGGGCCGCCCTGGAGCGGATCGCGGGCGATCATCACCACCGGCCGATGCCACCGCTCCGCGAGCCGGCCGGCGACGATCCCCACGACGCCCTTGTGCCAGCCGCGATCGGCCAGCACGAGCGCCGCGTCGCCCTCGGGGTCGAACTGCTCCTTGGCCTGCTTCGCGGCCGCGAGCTGCAGGCTCCGCTCCTCCGTCTCCCGCTGCGCGTTGAGCTCGTGGAGATAGTCGGCCAGCTGCCCGCCGCGGGCCAGGTCGTCGGTGACGAGCAGTTCGATGCCGTTGGCCGCGGTCGCCATCCGGCCGGCGGCGTTGAGCCTCGGCCCCAGCTTGAACGCCACGTGCTCGCTCTCGATCCGCGATGCGGTCGTGAGGCCGGTCAGCTCGATCAGCCGGGTGAGCCCGGGGCCGCCGCGGCTGCGGAGCTGCTCGAGGCCGTGCTTCACGAGCAGGCGGTTCTCGTCGACGAGCGGCATCACGTCGGTCACGGTGCCGAACGCCGCCAGGCCGATGCCCTTGAGCAGCGCCTCGCGGAGCCGCGGCGTCACCCGGCTCGACCCGCTGGCCCGCGTGGCGATCGCCCAGGCGAGCTTGAAGGCCACCGCCGCGCCGCACAGCTGGCCGAACGGATAGGCCGTGCCCGGCAGCCGGGGATGCACGAGCACGTCGGCGGCGGGCAGTGCCTCGGCGAAGTGGTGGTGGTCGGTGATGATCAGTTCCAGGCCCAGCTCCCGGGCCCGTGCCGCCTCGCCGACCGCGGTGATCCCGCAGTCGACGGTGACCACGAGGTGGGCGCCGTCGGCGGCGAGCTTCGCCAGCGCCTCGGCGTTGAGGCCGTAGCCCTCGTCCTGCCGGTTGGGCACATACCACGCCGGCTGCGCGTCGAGCGCCTCCAGGCAGCCCACGAGGATCGCCGTGGCGCACATTCCGTCGGCGTCGTAGTCGCCGTAGACGACGATCTTCCGGCCGGCCCGCGCCGCCGCGAGGATGCGGTCGGCCGCCTCGGGCACGCCGGGCAGGGTCTCGGGATCGCGGAGGTCGGAGAGCGTGCCCTTCAGGAACGACTTCACCCCGGCGGGATCGGTCACGCCGCGGGCCGAG
>JBIIMU010000135.1:0-6893 GCA_044337845.1 Pirellulales bacterium
GATCCGTGCGGTCGTGGGCTCGTCGGCGGGGCGGATCAGCCGGCCGTCGCTGGCCGAGATGCCCATCATGTAGCGGAGCCGGCTCTCGGAGCGGTAGACGTCGGTGAGCGCCGACTCCACCTCGCCGCGGAAGAAGAAGTACTGCTCGCGGGCCTGGGCCTCCTTGTCGGCCTCGCCGCCGCGGGACTGCTCGACGTACAGGGCATGCACCTTCCGCCAGGCCTCGAGCGCGCTGTCGCGGCCGGCCTTCCGGGCCTCGAGGTTGCGGTAGGCGAAGTAGAGCTCCCAGTACGACTGCTCGGTGTCGCTGACGAGGTTGCGGACGCCCGCCTCGAAGTCGGCGAGCGAGATGTCCGCGTTGATCCGCGCGAGGAGCACGCCGCGGAAGTTCGGCCGGCCGTAGAGGTTGTCGAAAAAGTCGGGGCCGGCGATCCGGTTGTAGGTCACGCCGGCGCCCTGGAGCAGCGGCTGGTTGAAGGTGAAGTCGTAGTTGGTCGTCCACGTCGAGGGGACGATGACCTTGAATGCCGGATTGGGGCTGCCATCAGGAAGATTGATAGGTTCCCCGTTGTTCTGCCGGGTGGGATTGTTGTTGTTGTCGTAGATCGTCGAGTTGGCGAAGCCCCACGTCGCACCGGTGGCCGTCCGCTTCTGGATGCCGGTCGTCCAGTTGCCCTGGTCGCCGAGCAGCTGCTGCTGGAACAGGGAGGTGAACTGACCGCCCACGTTCTGCGGACGATTCAGGCGATCCCAGGTGAGCGAGCTGGAGAGCTGCGCGTCGAACAGGGCCAGGGCGCTCTCGACGCCGCGGAACGGGTCGGTTTCGACGATCGACGGATCGTAGACGGTGGGCGTCTGCGGCGGGCTGGTGAGCAGCGAGACGGGCGGCTCGCCGGTCTGCGGCCGCGGGCCTCCGAAGCTCGCGAATCGACCGCCGAGGTTGCGGAGCACCTTGCCGTTCTCGAGCGCCGTGCGGACCGCCTCCTCGAGCGACACCTCCCAGATGTTGTCGAACGACGGGTTGGAGAGGGTCAGCGGCTCGGCGGTGCCGGCCGCCTCGTCGAGGGGCGGCTGGTCGCTGTCGGGATACTCGAGCTTCTGGATCGCCCCGACGTAGTGCGAGAGGTCGCCGTCCTCGAAGAAGTAGAACGGCTGCCGCGGCGCGCATCCGCTGGCCACGAGCGTGAGGCTCGTGAACGCCACCCAGAGCTGCTTGGCAAGACGGTGCACGACGGGGGGCCGGCGGAGCCGGTGATCTCGGCGAAGGACACGGGCTCGAAATGCCGCCGCTGCGCCGAGGGGGCTGGGCCGCCCGTGAAGGTGGCTTCGTCCCGGCACGTCGCCCCCCGACTCCGTGCCCGCACCGCGTACGCCAAGGCGCAGCGGCAGCACGTCAGGTATCGGCGACCCCGGGCCGCAAACTTGGAGTAATCGTCAGACTCGACGCCCCTTCCGGCGGACTGGGCAAGCAGGCGAAGGTGGGCCTTCAGGGCCTGGGCCAGCCCGGGGTGACGACGGTCTGCGGCGCTTGCCCGTCGAGCCAGAAGAACCGTGCCGCGGCGCCCGGGATCGCGGCCACCAGCGCCGGCCCCGCCTCGGGCCCCAGCACGCTGGCCGCGGTGGCCAGGGCGTCGGCCGTCGTGCAATCGGCCGCGACCACGGTCACCGCCGCCGGCCCGCTCACGCCGATGCCGGATCGGGGATCGACGACATGGCTGTACCGCCGGCCGTCGATCTCCACGAACTGGCGGGCGTCGCCCGAGGTGGTCACGGCCGCGTGGGCGAGCACGAGCGTCTGCCCGGCGTCCGCTCCGGGAACCGCATCCACCCGCACCCGCCAGCCGGCCGCCCCCGGCGGCGGCCCGGACACACCCACGTCGCCCGACGCATCGACCATCGCCGCCGCGATGCCCCGCTCGGTCAGCACCGCGAGCACCCGGTCGACCGCATAGCCCATGCCGATGCCCCCGGGATCGAGCCTCATTCCCGGCCGCGCGAGCGACACCGCGCGCCGCTCTGGGTCGAGCGTCACGAGGTGCCAGCCCACGGCGGCCCGGGCGGCGGTCAGGCGATCCGACCGGGGCAGATGGCCTGACCGCCGCGACTGCCGCCAGAGCGTCGTCAGCGGGCCGACGGTGAGGTCGAAGGCCCCGGCGCTGAGCCGCTGGATCTCGTCGGCCCGCACGAGCACGTTCCAGAGGTCGTCGCCGACCGGTATCGGCTGCGGCGTGGGCGCGGCCGCGGAGAGCCGCGAGAGTTCGCTGGCCGGGTCATAGTCCGAGAGCACGCGTTCGATGCGGGCGGCTTCCGCGAAGCCGGCGTCGATCGCCCGCCGGGCCGCGTCCCGGTCGGCCGCGAACACCGTGATCGTCCAGGCGACCCCCATCAGCGTCCGCGTCTCCACGACGCGGACGGCCGCTTCGGCCGTGGCCGGCGCGACGTCCGGGGCCACGCCCTGGCAGCCGCCGGCGATCACGGCTGCCGCCGCCACGAGCCCGCGATACAATCCTGCCGTCATGAACGCTGCCCCGTCGAACCCGGCCGTCGCGATCACCTTCGACTGCACGCCGCTGCGGAGTGTGCCCCGCCTCGACATACCCCTCGACGCCTCGCCCGTGTATCGGGCCCGGGCCGAGCGGCTGCAGCGGGCCGTGGCCGCCCACGGCACCCGCAACGCCTACTACCTTACCGACGGCGGCTGCACGTTCCGATTCACGAACGATCCCGCCCTGGGATGGGTGCAGTTCCGGTTCGAGGGCACGGTGCTGACCGACGACCCCGATGCCAAGACCATCGGCAGCGACCTCCACGTCGCCCTCGATCAGGAGACGTGCGACTGGCTCACGCAGCCGGCCGTCGAGTGGCTCCGGCTGGCCGTGAAGCATGCCGTGGAAATCGAGTTCGACCGCTACATCGCCGCCGGCGATCTGTCGCGGGCCCTGGAGCGGCTCGCCCGCGAGCAGGCGGCCAGCGACGCCGCCGGCGGTTACCTGGGCATGAACCTCTGATGCGTGCGGCTCGGTGTCAGGAAGCCGCCCTCGCGTGAGCGCGGCTTCAGGAAGCCGCCGTGGCGTGAGCGATGCGGACCTGCTGCCGGCCTGCCGCGCGGCTCGGGGCAGCCCGTGCCCCGTCGCCGGACGTTCGCTCAGGACATCCTGTCCTTCGCTCACTCGAATGCCGCCGGCGCTTCGCCGTCGTGGCTTCGCTTGGCGTCATACGCCGGCTCCCGGGGCACGGGCAGCCCCGAGCTGAGTTCGGGCCTTCAGGAAGCCGCCATCGTGTGAACTCGGGTTTCAGGAAGCCGCCATCGCGTGAGCGATGCGGACAAGCGGCCCAGTCCGGCGTGGTGCAGTCGTACCGCTTACGCGGTTACGCTTCCAGAGAGCGTTCAGGAAGCCGCCATCGCGTGAGCGATGCGGACAAGCGTACCGCTCAAGCGGTCACGCTTCCGAGCACGCAGACCCGCGTGAGGCGTGCTCGTCCGCCGCCCGTCCGGGGCAACCTTGGGTTGCCCCGAGACGGGCCAGGCAGCCGGGGCCATGGATGGCCCGGCTGCGCTCACCATCAGATCGCGGCCGCGGCCGTCTCGCCCGTGCGGATCCGGACGACCTCGGCCAGGTTCGTCACGAAGATCTTGCCGTCGCCCACCTGGCCGGTACGGGCCGTCGTCATGATCTTGCTGATCACCGCCTGCGCCTCGTCGTCGCCCACCACCACCTCGATCTTCACCTTCGGCAGGAAGTCGACGGAATACTCCGCGCCCCGGTAGGTCTCGGTATGACCCTTCTGGCGGCCGAAGCCGCGAACCTCGGTCACCGTCATGCCCTTCACGCCCAGCGCGTTGAGGGCGTCCTTCACTTCCTCGAGCTTGAAGTGGCGGATGATGGCTTCAATCTTCTTCATGATGCGTTCCTCGACGTGATCGGCCCCGCAGGACGGTGCCGGAGATGAATCGAACCGAGCCGATCGCACCGATCGACCCCCGCCAGGGGACATCCAGTGCAGACCCCGTGCCAAAGGCCACCCGGAGCGGACGCGGCTGTTTTTCAAGGGTTCTGCGCGGCAGGCCTGTCGCGCCGACGTGAATCGGCGGGCCCGGCGTCGCAGCCGCGCGACAGCGCGGCGGATCGCTGCCGGTGGCCTGCCGCCGGTCAGGCGTCGTCCACGCCGAGGCCCGGCCGGTCGCCGAGGCACGAGGTGTGCATCGAGCCGTCGGTCACCCGGAAGATGCCCGGGAGGCGATCCTCCCAGGGCCGGTTCGCCGCCGGCACGTACTGCCGTGCATTGGCCTCGATGCCCGCCACGCCCGGCACCCAGGCCGCGATCCCGGCCGAGTGCACGAGCGAGGCGCCGGGGCAGGTCAGATCCTGCACACAGACGAACATCCCGTGCCGCCGCGCCGCGGCCGCCATCAGGAGCGAATGCGACTGCCCCTTGCAGGCCTTGAGGGCCACGCCCGTGTAGCCGAGATCCCGCGCGAGCAGGAGCGTCTCCAGATCGGTGAGCGACTCGTCGATCACCACGGGCCGCAGCTTCGCCGCGGCGTGCATGTCGTTGCGGGGCGGCGCGGCGAGGTCGCGGGCCGTGGGCTGCTCGACGTAGAGGATGCTCTCGAGGCACGCCGGCGAGCCGGCCGCGACGCGCCGCAGATACTCGAGCACGTAGTCCACGTTCGGGCAGCGCTCGTTGAAGTCGACGCAGTATCGCCAGGCGACGGCGGGCCGCGTCTCGCGGGCGATGCGGTCCACGGCGAGCGTGCGGTCGACGTCCCAGTCGAGCGCTTCCCCCTGCAGCTTGACCTTGATGTTCGAAAGCCCGTTGAAGCGGATCCACTCGGCGAGCGTCCGCGGCAGGCCGTCCTCGGGCAGGCCGGCCGCGTCGGCCTCGGCCTCGGTCAGCGGATCGCTGCCGCCCACCGAATGGAAGAGCGGCACCGTGTCGGCGGGGCGGTCGCGGACCACGTCCTGCAGACTCCCGCCGGCGAACTCGGGGCCGAGGTACCGCGCCAGGTCGTGGCCCACGAGCGCCGGGGCGAGCGTGCGGAAACTGCTCCGGCCGAGCGCCTTGCCGCAGGCATCGTGGAGCGCGGCGTCGAAGGGGCTGGCCACCACGAGCGTGGCCAGCTTCGGGATCGGCGTCGTGAGCTTCAGCCGGGCCGAGACGTCACGGGCCGCCGCGAGGTACTCCGGTTCGAGCAGGTGCCAGAACTCCAGCGGATGGGCGGCCACGGGACAGTTCGAGACGCCGCGGGCGATCGGCTCGACGAGCGACTTCAGGGCGTCGAGCGTGGACTCGTAGGGCAGCGTCCGCGACGGAAACGCCCACACGTTGCCCAGCGGCATCGACCCCCGACCGGTCACCACGCGGCCGCCCGCCGCCTCCGCGTCGATCTCCACGTCGAGCAGCGTGACGCGATCGACGGGCACGCCGCCGAACTTGTAGGGCGTGCGGTAGCGGTGGTCGTGAAACGCCGTGCGAACGTCCTTGACACGCAGCAGGGCGGCGGCGTCGAGCGGGGCGGCCCGGCTCCGCGCGGGGCTCACCACGCCGGTCGCCGCCGCCGCGGCGAGGCCCCGGCACACGGTCCGCCGCGTCGGATGCATGATGGGTCGCACGCGCCGTTCCTCGGGTCGTAGACTACACCGCCACGGGGGCGGCGTCGGGTCCGCTGCCGTGATGCGGGGGACCGGTGCATGACGACGGCACGATGGGCCGGATGGGCGCTGCTCGGCGGGATGATCTCGATCACGCTCCAGGCCGCGGAGCATCCCGTGCCCAACTATGACGAGGCGGCGGTGCGCGCCTTCGTGCTCCCCGACGTGCTCGCCGGGCCCGATGGCCGTGCGGCCACGACGGCCGACGCCTGGCGGTCGAGCTCCAGGCCCCACCAGTTCGGGCTTCTCGAGCGGCACGTCTACGGCCGCCGGCTTCCCGCCGTGCCCGTGCACGTGGTGGGCGAGGTGGATCGCGCGGTGGCCACGCTGACCGACGGGACGCGAGCCACGCGGCTGCAGGCCCGGCTGCGGCTCGGCGATGCGGCCAACGCCCCGACGACCGACGTGCTCGTCTATCTGCCGCAGGCCGCGGATCCCGTGCCGGTGTTCCTGCATCTCAACTTCAAGGGCAACCAGGCCGAGCATCCCGATCCGGGCATCCGGCTGTGCACCGCATGGCTCCCCGACGATCCGAAGCACGGGATCGTCGATCATCGGGCCACGGAGGCCTCCCGGGCCGCCCACGCCCGACGCTGGCCCGTCGAGGCGCTGCTCGGCCGCGGCTACGGCGTGGCGACGGCCTGCTACGGAGACGTGTTCCCCGACCGCGCCGATGGCCGGGCGGCGAGCGCCCTGGCCGCGCTCGGCCGTCCGCTGGAGGGCGACCTGCCGGCCGACGAGCCGGGGGCGATCGGCGTCTGGGCGTGGCAGCTCTCGCGGATCCTCGACTGGCTCCTCACGCTGCCCGAGGTCGATGCGGCGAAGGTGATCGTCGTGGGCCACTCGCGGAACGGCAAGGCGGCCGTGTGGGCGGGCGCGTGCGACGAGCGGTTCGCGATGGTGGTGTCGAACGAGTCGGGATGCGGCGGGGCGGCGCTCGAGCGCCGGAACTACGGCGAGACGATCGAGGCGATCACGCGGCGGTTCCCGCACTGGTTCTGTCCGGCGTTTCGCACCTACGCCGGTCGCGAGACCGAGCTCCCGGTCGACGCGCATGTGACGCTCGCGATGGCCGCGCCGCGGCCGCTCTACGTGGCCAGTGCCGTCGACGACCGCTGGGCCGATCCGAAGGGCGAGTTCCTCGCCGCCGTCGCGGCCGGCCCGGTCTGGACGCTGTTCGGGCTCGAAGGCCTCGGCACCGCCGACTGGCCGCCGGTCGACACGCCCGTGGGCCGCACG